>JAGRJL010000290.1 GCA_020442775.1 Lysobacterales bacterium
TTCGATCAGTGGGGGGTGGAGCTGGGCAAGCAAATCGCCGGCGGGGTGGAGGCGGCGCTTCGCGGGGAGGATCTGGCGCTGGACTTCGATCCATCGACCAACGCCCTGATCAGGCGGATCCGGGCGCTGTCTGGCTGATTGCATCGGTCAAGTCCGGCGACTACTGCGGAGTCGGTACCGTCGGCAAATCCAGCGCGCTGGGAACCTTTCCCGGCAATGACTGGCCGCGGCTGCGGTGTTGCTCCAGCGCCCAGCGCACATGCTCGCGCACCAGCTCATCGGGATCGTTCTGACGGCTGTTCAACGCCGCAGCCACCTCCGCTCCGGACTCGGCGTTGCCCAGCGCCACTGCGATGTTGCGCAACCAGCGCTGATGGCCCAGGCGGCGAATTGCGCTGCCTTCGGTACGGCGCAGGAACTCCGGCTCTTCCCAGGCAAACAGGCTGGCCAGGCTGCCGCCGTCCAGCCCCTCGCGCGGTCGGAAGTCGGGCAGCTCACTGCGCTTGGCAAACTTGTTCCAGGGACAGACCAGCTGACAGTCATCGCAGCCGAAGATGCGATTGCCGATCAGGGGGCGCAGCTCCACCGGGATGGCACCATGCAGTTCGATGGTCAGATAGCTGATGCAGCGCCGGGCGTCGAGCTGATAGGGGGCGACGATGGCCTGGGTAGGGCAGGCATCGATGCAGCGTCGGCAGCTGCCGCAGTGGCTGCTGCTGGCCTGGTTCACCGGCAGCGGCAGATCCACGTAGATTTCGCCCAGAAAGAACCAGGATCCGCGGCGGCGGTTGATCAGATTGGTGTGCTTGCCGATCCAACCCAGGCCGGCCTCGCGCGCCAGCGGCTTCTCCAGCACCGGCGCGCTGTCGGTGAAGACCCGATAGTTGAGCGTACCCAGCTGCGCGGTCATCCATTCGGCCAGCCGCTGCAGGCGGCTGCGCAGGACCTTGTGATAGTCCCGACCCAGCGCGTAGCGGGCAATGTAGGCGCGTTCGGATTGCGCCAGCAAAGCCAGCGGTGGCTGGCTCTGGCCCGGCCAGTAGTCCATGGTCACTGCGATCACCCGCTGGGTGCCCGGGACCAGTTCGGCCGGCCGGCTGCGCTTGCTGCCGTGGCGCGCCATGTAGGCCATCTGCCCGTGCATGGCGGCGTCCAGCCACTGCTGCAGGCGACGCTCATCCTCGCTCAGGTCGATCCCGCTCACCCCCAGCGAGCTGAATCCCAGCTGCCGGGCGTGCTCCCGCAAGGCCGCCATGAACGATTCCCAGTCGGCGCTGGCAGAATGCGGATTCGATCCCATAGGCCGCCCACTATACTGCGCGGATGAGCACATCGAAGCGACTGCTGTACAGCGTGGCCCAGGCCCGGGCGATCGACCGCAGAGCGATTGAGCAGTTCGGCATTCCCGGCTTTGAACTGATGCGCCGGGCGGGTGAAGCGGCGGCTAGGCAGATCCTCCAGCGCTACCCGCTGGCCGACCGGATCTGCGTGCTCGCCGGGCCTGGCAACAACGGCGGTGATGGCTACATCGTGGCTTCGGCACTGGCCCGTGCGCGCCGGCGAGTCTGCGTGCAGGCCCTGGGCAAGCCGCCGGAACAGGGCGACGCGGCGACCGCTCGGCAACGCTGGCTCAGCGACGGCGGCAGCATTGATGCCCTGGGAGCGCTGCCAACGGCCGATCTCTATGTGGATGCGCTGTTCGGGATCGGGCTGGCCCGCGCGCTGGAGGGCGTCGCGGCGAACGCGGTGGAGTGGCTCAACCAGTGCGCCAGTCCGGTGGTGGCGCTGGATGTGCCTTCCGGCCTCAATGCCGACAGCGGAATGGCGCCGGGCAGCGTGGTTATCGCGCATTCCACCATCACCTTTATCGTTGACAAGGTGGGCCTGCGCACCGGGCGTGCGCCGGCGCTGACCGGCGAGGTCGTGGTGGAGGATCTGGATCTGCCGGCGGCCCTGCTGCGCAGTGAAGTGCCGACAGCCGAGTTGTTGGGTGCCGAGCAGCTGCAGCAGTGGCTGCCGCGCCGTCCGCGTGACGCCCACAAGGGACAGTTCGGCCATGTGCTGGTGATCGGCGGCGACGAGGGCTACGGCGGCGCGGTGCGTCTGGCTGCCGAAGCCGCAGCGCGCAGCGGCGCCGGGCTGGTCAGCGTGCTTACCCGGCCCGCGCATCTGGCACCGATCCTGGCCGCGCGACCAGAGCTGATGGTGCGCGGCAGCGACTACCCCGAGCGCGCCGGCAAGCTGGTCGACTCTGCCAGCGTGGTGGCGGTGGGGCCTGGTCTGGGTCGCGGCGAGTGGTCGCAGCGCTGTCTGGCCCTGGCTCTGGCCAGCGGCAAGCCGCTGGTGGTGGACGCCGATGCGCTGAATCTGCTGGCAGCAGCGCCGCGTGCCTTGAGTGCTGGTAGCGTGATCACCCCACATCCGGCCGAGGCAGGGCGGCTGCTGGGGATCAGCACCGCCGAGGTTCAGCGCGATCGGATCGCCGCAGCGCGCGGACTGGCCCGCGCCTACCGGGCGGTCAGCGTACTCAAGGGTGCGGGCAGCCTGATCGCCGCGCCGGTCGCCGAGGAGAGCGAATCGAGTACGGCCGAGGATCTGGCGATATGCCCATTTGGCAATCCCGGGATGGCCAGCGGCGGCTCCGGCGACGTACTGGCCGGCGTCTGCGCCGCCCTGCTGGCGCAAGGGCTGGATCCCAATGCAGCCACTCGCGCGGCGGTGCTCAGCCACGCCCTGGCCGGGGACCGCGCCGCGGCTGCCGGCGAGCGCGGGATGCTGGCAGGGGATCTCCTGGTCCAGCTGCGATCAGTGTTGAATCCATGACGGTGGCCGGCCACCTGCCTGACGAGAATGCTCTGGAATTGCTGGCGCAGCGCCTGCACGCAGCCGCCGGGCAATCACTGGCAATCGCGCTGGAGGGGCCTCTGGGCGCCGGCAAGACCAGCTTTGCGCGGGCCCTGCTGCGTTCACTGGGCCACGCTGGGCCGGTGCGCAGTCCCACCTACACCCTGGTGGAGCAATATCCGTTGGCGCAGGGTCAGGTCTGGCATCTGGATCTGTACCGGCTGGGCAGTCCGGAGGAGGCCGACTGGCTGGGCTTGCACGATTTCGAGCCGGACCAAGACTGGCTGCTGGTGGAGTGGCCGCAGCGTGCCGCAGACCATCTGCCGGGTCTGGATCTGCGGCTGGTCCTGGACTATGCCGACCCTGGGCGCGATTACCAGATCGAGGCGCTGAGCGCGCGCGGTCAGCGCCTGTTGCGCTCCTTGGCCGCAAGCTAGTGTGGTGATCCGCAAATACCTTGAACTCACCGCGTTAGTGAGCCAATTCCCTGAATGCGGCGTACGGTTCACCACACTAGCTCGGCGATTTCACCAATCTTCCTCGCGAGGTATCGGGCCTGCCGCGAGCGGATGATCGGCCCGCTCGTTGCTGGGCGGACCGCCAAGACCCTTCCCGTAGTGCCGAAGACCTCGAATTTCAATGAGAAATCCGTTCTAAGTCACGGATTCAAAAGCACTGCTTCTTGATTTGCAAACAAAGTTGGCGTTCAATACAAGTCCGGGGAACTGCCGATCAAACTATGCGCGTCGCTCTGATCCTGCTGATGCTGCTTACCCAGACTGGCCTTGCGGCCGGCGTGGAGGTGCGTGGCGTCCGGGTTTGGGCCGGCCCCGAGTACACCCGCGCGGTGTTCGACGTGAGCGCAAAAGCCGACTACAAGTTGTTCTCGCTTGAGGGGCCGGATCGTCTGGTGCTCGATATCGACAAGGGCGATATCACCAAGGTGGCGCTGCCCGCCGGGACCGGACTGGTCAAGGGCATGCGCAGCGGTCGGCCTGGTGATGGTCAACTGCGGCTGGTGTTTGATCTCAGCGAGAAGGCCAGGGCGAAGAGTTTCCTGCTGGCCCCCGCGGAGAACTATGGCCATCGGCTGGTGGTGGATCTTTATCCGGAGCTCAGCAGCAAGCCGGCTCCGGTGTTGCGTGCTGATAACCCGCCGGATTCCAAGGACTTGCGCAAGGTGATCGTGGCGATTGACGCCGGTCACGGTGGGGAGGACCCGGGCGCGCTGGGCGCCAGCGGGACCCGGGAAAAGGATGTGGTGCTGGCGATCTCCAGAGCGTTGGCCAAGCAGGTCAATGCCGAGCCCGGGATGCAGGCGCTGCTGATCCGCGACGGTGATTACTACGTCGCGCACCGCCAGCGCTTCATGAAGGCTCGCGAAGCCAAGGCCGATATCTTCATCTCGATCCATGCCGACGCCTTTCACAAGCAGACCGCCAACGGCTCGTCGGTGTTCATTCTGTCGCCGACCACTGCCAGCAACGAGGCCGCCAGCTGGTTGGCCGAGCGCGAGAACCGTTCCGATCTGGTCGGTGGGGTAAGCCTGGACAGCCGCGACGATACGCTGGCTGCGGTGCTGCTGGATCTCTCCCAGGGTGCCACCATGGAGGCCAGTTCCGAGGCTGCCGGCCGGGTGCACGCGTCGTTGAAGCGCTTGGGCAAGACCCACAAGAACCAGGTAGAGAAGGCCAATTTCTACGTACTGCGTTCGCCGGACGTGCCCTCGATGCTGGTGGAGACGGCGTTTATCTCCAATCCCACCGAAGAGCGTCGGTTGAAGGATCCGAAGCACCAGCAGGCGCTGGCGAGCGCGATATTGGACGGAGTCCGCGACTACTTCCACTCGCGGCCGCCGCCGGGCACCTGGATTGCTGCCCACGCGCAGCCGCGCTCGCACATTGTTTCCAGCGGCGAAACCCTGAGCGCGATCGCCGAACAGCATCGGGTATCGCTGGAATCCCTGCGTCAGGCCAACGCCAAGCGCGGTGATGTGGTCAAGGTCGGCGAAGTGTTGAGAATTCCCACCTCAAGCTGATTGGCGTGCCGTTTCTGAACGGCAGCTTTCGCAAAATTTCGGCTTAGTGACCATCGGCACTCCCTCCGCGGGGGGCGCCTTGGCGATGCTTTATCTTGTCCCGGCGCTCCGGAGTGCCTACGCTTACCGGCTCTCCGTAACGATCTAAGGTCTACAAGCATGGCCAATGTCCTCAATTTCGAGAAAGCGCGCTCCAATATGGTGGAGCAGCAGGTCCGCCCCTGGGAGGTGCTGGACGGCCGCGTGCTTGACGTCATTGGCAGCCTCAAACGCGAGGATTTCGTTCCGGTGCGCTATCGCAAGCTGGCCTACGCCGATCTTGCGGTGCCGATCGGTGAGGGGCAGAGCATGCTCAAGCCGGTGGTCGAAGGTCGCATCCTGCAGGCGCTGGAAGTCGGCGCGGATGACGAGATCCTGGAGGTAGGCACCGGCAGCGGCTACTTCGCCGCGTGTCTGGCCAGGCTCGGGCGCATGGTGACCAGCGTCGAATCTCGGCCCGGACTGGTAGAGACGGCGCGCGATCGCCTGCAGCAGGCCGGCATCCGCAATGTGCAGGTGGAGCAGGCCGACGCGCTGAGCGAGTTTCAGCCGTCGCTGAAGTACGACGTGATTGCGGTGACCGGCGCGGTAACCCGGGTCCCCGAGCATTTCCGCGATTGGCTGGCCCCAGGCGGACGCTTGTTTGTGGTCCACGGTATAGAGCCAGTGATGAATGCCACCCTGATCACCCGGATGGGCGAAGAGCAGTTTACCGAGCAGAACCTGTTCGAGACCGTGATCGACTATCTGGACGGCGCCGCCCCCACACCCCGATTTGATTTGTAATCACCTCATTTTCAAGGAGTTATCATGCGATCCCTGCGTACTGCCCTGACCCTGGCGATGGCCTTTGGCGCCCCGGTCGCATGGTCTGCCGATCTGGTCGAAGTGTTCGAAATGGCGCACGCCAGCGATCCCACCCTGCAGGCGGCTGAAGCCAACCGCTACTCGGTTGCCGAAGGCACGGTGCAGGCGCGGGCGCGACTGCTGCCGCAAGTCAGCGGTAGCTATACCTGGAGCAATACCGATTCGGAGTCCTTGCAGACCAGCCTCGACGTCGAATCGACCCCGTCAACTTCTGACGCCGACAGCCGAGACCTGCGTTTGCGGCTGGATCAGACCATCTACGATCACAGCAACTACACCCAGCTTGCAGGGGCCAGAGCCAACGCGGCGCGCGCCGAGGCGGACTACGATTCGGCCTTCGACGCGCTGCTGTTCCGCACCACCGATGCCTATTTCGCAGTACTGACTGCGCAGGACGGGCTGGCCTTTGCCGAGGCCGAGGAAAAGGCGGTTCGGCGGCAGTTGGATCAGGCAGAGCAGCGTTTCGAGGTGGGATTGTCGGCAATCACCGACGTGCACGAGGCGCGGGCGCGCGCCGACCAGTCGCGGGCTAGCGCGATTCTGGCGCAGAATGCGGTGGATGACGCGCTGCAGGCGCTGGAGGAGATCACCGGCCAGCCGGTGGGCCAGCTGAAGCGGCTGCGCGAGGAACTGCCGCTGGATCCGCCTGAGCCGGCAATTCCGGATCAGTGGGTGGACCAGGCGGTGAGCCTCAGCCCCAGCCTGAAGTCACGCGAGTATCAGCTGGAAAGCGCCAATCATGCGGTGGACACGGCGAAGGCCGGGCATTACCCGACCGTGAGCGCTTTCGTGTCCTACTCCGACAACACTACCCGCGGCGACCGCACCTTCGCCGGGATTCCGGGCCTGGCTGACTCGGAAGACGAGCGCACCACCATCGGAGTGACCCTGAACGTGCCGATCTTTGCCGGTGGCGCGACCCAGTCGGGCGTGCGTCAGGCGGTGTACAACCGCGAAGCGGCGGTGGACAACGTTGAGGCCGAGCGTCGCGCGGTGACCCGCTCCACTCGCAATGCCTATCGAGCGGTGATTGCGGGCTTGAGTGAAGTGCAGGCGCGTCAGCAGGCGCTGGTTTCCGCGCGCAGCGCGCTGGAGGCCACCGAGGCGGGCTTCGAGGTCGGTACCCGCACCATTGTCGACGTGCTGATTTCCCAGCAGGTCCTGTTCCAGGCCCAGCGCGATCACTCCCAGGCACGCCACAACCTGGTTCTCAACCGGCTGCGCCTGAAGCAGTCCAGCGGCACCATCGACGTGGCTGATCTGCAGCAGATCAACGCTTTGCTGCAGTAGGGGCAGGGCCCAGGGGTGAGGGCCCCGGGCCCAGAACAGCAGACTGTCGAGTACTGAACTGGGTCCTGGGCCCTTGAGCCCTGGGCCCTGTTGCAGCCGCTATACTTCCCAGTCACCCCGAAGGCTGGGCCATGTTGTTTCTCGAGCGCGCGCTTTACACCCTGGTCAGCTATCTGCTGACGCCGGTGGTCATATACCGTCTGACCTGGCGGGGACTGCGCAACCGGGGCTATTTTGGCCGCTGGCGCGAGCGCTTCGGCTTTTTTGAGCATCCGCATTTCTCCTCTTCGATCTGGATCCACGCGGTCTCAGTCGGCGAGGTCAATGCGGCGGTGCCGCTGATCGAGGCGCTGATGAAGCGCTATCCGGATGAGCAGTTCGTGGTCACCACGATTACGCCGACCGGATCGCAGCGGGTGCGCTCAGTATTCGGTGACCGGGTTTTCCACGTCTATCTGCCCTACGACCTGCCGGGATCGGTGCGCCGCTTTCTGGCACGGGTCAAGCCACGCATGGCGCTGGTGATGGAAACCGAGATCTGGCCCAACCTCTACTTCATCTGCCGCGAGCGCGGGGTGCCGATCATGATCGCCAATGCGCGTCTGTCCGAGCGCAGCCTGCGCGGCTATGGCCCGGTTCGGCGGCTGGCCGGACGGGCGGCGCGCTGCTGCACCCTGATTGCGGCGCAGTCGGAGGCTGATGCCGACCGCTTTGTGCGCCTGGGCGCCGAGCGTGAACAGATCCGGGTGCTGGGCAACATCAAGTATGACCTTGCGGTCCCGCGATCGCTGGCCGAAGTCGGGGTGGAGCTGCGCCAGGCATGGGGCGAGGCGCGCCCGGTGTGGATTGCCGCTAGCACCCACGAAAGCGAGGAAGTGCCAACGCTGCAGGCCCATGCGCGGGTGCTTGGCCGCTTTCCTGACGCGCTGCTGCTGATTGCCCCCCGTCATCCGGAGCGTTTCAAGGCGGTGATCACGCTGTGTCGCGCCTACGGTTTCCGCACCAGCGTGCGCAGTGAGGATGGGCTTTCGGCGCCCGACAGTCAGGTCTTTGTGATCGATACCCTGGGTGAGTTGCTGAAGTTCTATGCGGCCGCCGACGTCGCCTTCGTCGGCGGCAGTCTGGATGCCATCGGCGGACACAACGTACTGGAGCCGGCGGCGCTGGGGCGACCAGTGCTGGTTGGACCCTACACCTTCAACTTTGCCGAAATCACCGAGAATCTGCTCGCCGCCGGTGCTGCCGAGCGGGCGGTGGATGGTGTCCGCATGGGCAGTGAGGTGGCCAGGATCCTCGGCGATCCCGGGCGTCTGAAGAACATGGGCGACGCCGGTGCGCGGGTGGTGGAAAGAGAGCGCGGCGCGGTCGCGCGCACCGTTGCGGTTGCCGAACAGCTGATCGCCGGAGAGCGCCTGGAACCTGAGCCGGTCGCAGTGGGCGCCGGCCCGTGAGCGACCCGCCAGCGGAGTCCAGCCGGCCCAGGGTCAAGACCCGGCAAAGACCGCTGTGGCATCCGCTGTGCTGGCCGAGTTGGCTGGGTCTGGGCCTGCTCTGGCTGCTGGCGCGACTGCCGTTACCGCTGCTGCGCGCAGTTGGCCGCGCGCTTGGGCCGCTGCTGTGGGCCGCTGCCGGATCCCGGCGGCGGATCGCCAAGCGCAATCTGGAACTGTGCTTTCCGGAGATGGACCATGCCGAGCGGGAGGCACTGTGGCATCGCCAGGGTCGCAACAATGGTCAAATGCTCAGCGAATTCGCACTGGCCTGGATGGGCAGCCACCGCGCCATCGACGCGGTGCCGGTCCGCTACGAGGGGCTGGAGCATCTGGCCGCGGCGAAGGCTGCAGGTCGCGGGGTGATTCTGGTGGGTGGGCACTTCAGTCATCTGGAGCTTTGCGGCCGCTTGCTGACCCGCAAGATCGAACTGGCCGGGATGTACCGCGAGCACAAGGACCCGACCTTCGAATGGGGCATCCTGCGCGCACGCCTGCGCTACGCCTGTGCGATGTTCCGCCGTGACCAGCTCCGTCAGACCCTGCGCTTTCTCAAGTCTGGAGGGGCGCTGTGGTACGCGCCGGATCAGGACTACAAGCGTGGTGAGCAGGTCTTCGTGCCCTTCTTTGGCGTTCCAGCAGCCACCCTGACCGCCACCCATCAGCTTGCCCGCATGTCCGGCGCCCTGGTCATGGGCTTCTTCCATCGACGCAGTGAAAGCGGCGAATACCAGATCCGGATCAGTCCGCCGCTGGATGACTTTCCCAGCGATGACGTCAGCGCCGATACCGCCCGGGTCAACCGGCTGATCGAGTCGATGGTGCTGGCTGCGCCGGACCAGTACCTGTGGGTCCATCAGCGTTTCAAGCATCGGCCCACCGGAGAGCCATCGCTGTATCAAGGGCGCTGAGCGGGGCCGGATTCACGCAACTGCGATTATCCGCGGCATGCCCCGGTCCGCCATTGGATCATCGCTTGCGGGAGCGCTCCTGGCGGACTCGCCGGCTGCCATTCCAACCGATTGCATCGGCCACGCTGGCCAAGAATGCGCCGCTGTGATCTCATGGCGCCGGGGCGGCAGCAAGGACAGGTCTGCGTGGTGGAACCGGAAGTCCGCAAGGGGCAGCCGCGGCCTGCGGATCGGGGATCGTCAGGCCATGACTGAGACGGGCATCCGTCAGTATCTGCAGCGCTCGCTGCTGATCCTGATTCCCCACCTGGCCGGCAGTCTCTACGTCCACCAGCTGATCTGGCCCGACGGCGGACCGACCCTGATCTGGCCCTCTGCGGGCATTGCCTTCGCCGCATTGCTGTTGTTTGGGGTCGGCTACTGGCCGGTGATCGCGGTTTCCACCTTGTTGGCCGAATTGCTCTGGGCCAGGCCCGGTCAGCCCTTGGCCTACCTGCCGTTCGTGGTTGCTGCGCCCACCGTGAGCGTGGTGGTCGGGGTCTGGGTCAGCCGTCGCTTGGCCGCTGGCCAGTCGCCGGTGGGAAACCGGGTGAAAGATCTGGGACAGATGCTGGCCGGCGCAACCAGCGTCGCGGTCCTCAGCGGGCTGATCGGCGCCTTCGGATTGTCGGTCACCGGGCCGCATGGCTGGAGCGGGATGCCGAAGGCCTGGGCGCTGTGGTCGATGGGCGATCTGTTCGGCATTGTGGTCTGCACGCCAGCAGTCTTGCGGATCTATCAGCTCGCCAACAGCGGTCGGCTGTCGCCGCTGGAGCAGCCCTACAGCGAGCGCTGGGAGCGACTGAGCTGGCTACTGCTGCTGATCCTCTCGGCCTGGTTGCTGGCGCCCATCGGCGAGCCTGACAAATCGCCTTTGCACGGGCTGCTGTTCCTGCCCTTGGCCTTGTTGGCCTGGTCTGCGGTCCGCCTGGAGCCGATTTTCACCGCCATCACGGTGATGTTCTTCGGGCTGGCGGTGGCCTCGCTGTCCAGTTTCGGGTTGGGTGGCCTGGAAACCCCGCGTACCCTGTCCGAAAGCGCGGTGATCGCGCTGTTTGTCGCGGTGCTGTCGATGATGCCGCACATGCTTTGCGCGCTGGAGTTCGAGCGTCGCCGGCTGCTGGCCGATCTGGAACTGGCCGCGCATCAGGACGATCTGACCGGGCTGCTTAATCGTCAGGGCTTCAAGTCGGCGCTGGAGCGTCTGCTGGAGCAGCGCAGCAGGAGCGGCGAGCGCTTTGCAGTGGCGCACGTGGATCTGGATCAGTTCAAGCTGATCAACGATGCCTGCGGCGCCAGCGGCGGTGATGCCTTCCTGGCCCAACTGGGCAGCGTGCTGCGCGCCTCGCTGCGTCCCAGCGATGAGTTGGCACGCATTGGTGGGGATGAGTTCGCGATCCTGTGGCGCCAGGTAGATGCCGAGCAGGCCGAGATCCTGGCCGAGGATCTGCTGCGCACAGTCGATGCCTTTCGCTTCCCGTCCGCGGGTCGGGTACTGTCGCTCACCGCCAGCATCGGACTGCACTGCTTTCAGGACAGCGATCAGGATGCCGGCCAGATCCAGCGCGAGGCCGGCGCTGCGGCGATCAGCGCCAAGGAACACGGCGGCAACCGGGTCAAGAAGGTCGCTGATGTGGATCTGGAGGTGCGTCAGCGCCAGGCTGCGATGGAGTGGGCGATCCGGCTCAATGAGGCGCTCGAGCACGACCGCTTCCGCCTATACGCGCAGCGCATGTTTGCGCTCAACGGGTCGGCGCAGTCCGGCGTGTGCATTGAGGTCCTGCTGCGGATGGAAGATCCGGTAGACGGTCTGCTGCTGCCCGGTCGCTTCATCCCGCCGGCGGAGCGATTCGGGCTCTCGGCCAGACTTGATCGGCACGTGCTCAAGCGGGTGTTTGCCTGGTTCCGCAGTCATCCCGAGGCGCTGGCGCAGGTCAAGCGGGTGAGCGTCAATCTGTCCGCCGCCTCGCTCGGTGATGAGGAATTGCTGCCGTTCCTGCAGCGGTTGCTGGAGGAGTCCGAGTTTCCGCCCAGAAAGCTCTGCCTGGAGATCACCGAGACCGACGCGATTCGCGATCTGGCCCGCACTCGCACCCTGATGGAGGGTCTGCGCGGGTTGGGTGTGTGTTTCGCGCTGGATGATTTCGGCTCGGGTTTCTGCTCCTTCGGCTATCTGCGCAGCCTGCCGGTGGAGTCGGTCAAGATCGATGGCAGCTTCGTTCGCGATCTGGCCGACGATCCCAGCGATCGGGCCATCGTCCGCGCGATCGTCGAGGTGGCCAAGAGCCTGGGCAAGCAGACCATCGCCGAATGCGTAGAGGGCGAGGCCGCCCGCGCGATGGTGGCCGCACTGGAAGTGGACTACGCGCAGGGCTATGCGCTGCATCGACCCGAACCGCTGGCTGACTGTCTGGACACCCGCAGGCTGGCGGCGGAGACGCCGACGGCATCGCGCTAGCCGTGAACCCTCAGCGGAGCTCACCCGGTCCCCAGGCGCTGACGACAGCCGCGGGTGGCTTCCCAATCCTCTCACCTGGCCTGCGCTGATCCGGCGCTGACGTAGACTATGGGAGGGGTCGCTCAGAGGTCTGAGCGATATGCTGAACGCCGAATGGAGTCCCACCGATGTCCACCCTGCTAGCCTTTTTGTTCGCCGGTCACCTGATGGTGGCGGCCCAGCCTGCCGAAAACGTTTCCTGGGAGCAGCTGAAGGAGCGCGCGGACAGCGCATTCGCCGAGGAAGAATATGGCGTCGCTCAGGGGCAATACCGCAAGGCGATACAGGCCGCCAAGGGTGCGTCGCTGAGCGAGCAGGCTGATTTGCACAACCAGCTGGGGCGCACGCTGTACGAGATGGATCAGCTGGCCGAGGCGCGCAAGGTCTACCAGCGTGGTCTGGATCTGCACAGTCGCGCCGGCACTGCGGAGACGGCCGATGCCGGGGCCATCTGGTACAACCTGGGTCACGTTCACGGCGACATGGATCAGGTCAAGGAGGCTGAATTCGCCTATCAGCGCTGCGCCGAGATCGAACGGGCGGCGCTGGGAGCAGACAGCCTGGAGCTGGCGGTGACGCTGGCGCAGCTGGGCAACTATCTGGCCAACCAGAAGGACTATTCGAAGGCGGACCAATATCTGGCCGAAGCGGCTGGGATTCGCAAGAAGCAGGGCGATGCGCAGGCCGGAGAGACGCTCAAGGACTGGGCGATCAATCGCTATCGGCTGAGCGACTACGAACGCGCGATTGCGCTGGCCAGGGACGCGATCGAGCTGTCAGGCGAGGACGAGGCGGTACGCGGTCTGTCATTCAACGTGATCGCCATGTCCCATGAGGCCCGCGACGAATTCGGACCGGCAGCCGCCAACTATCGCCACGCCTTGCGACTGCTCCGCGACGCCCTGGGTTTCCAGGACGAGCAGTTCAAGTCGGTGGCCAGCAACTATGTGGATCTGGCGATCGAGCACGACCCCGCCTGGGCGGTGGAGGCGCCCGAGTAAGCGCAGAGTTGTCAACGTCTAGCCAGGCGGGCGCAGGGTGCTGATGGCGGCCCAGGGGCGTTCGTCACCCTCGGCGGGTGGGTATTGCACCGTGTGCCAGAGTCCGTCGCTGCCCTTGATCCCGTTCAGGTCCAGCCGAATGCGCCAGTCTCCGCTGCCGAAGCGGGCCTTGGAGAACTGAATCTCACGCGCCTCGTCCGGAAGAAAACGAGGCTTCAGGCCCTCTTCGGTCTGCTCGCTGCCGTTCACCCGCATGGTGTTGGCGGTCCACCCGCGAATCTGCCACCACAGCGGACTGTCGGGGCTCTGCGGCGCCTGCTCGGGACTGGCCAGCGGCCACTCGCCCAATTGCGCCGACACATGCAGCGCGCGCGGCTGATCCAGCCGCGGCGCATCCAGGGCCAGGTCCAGGGCGCCGTAGCTCATCTCCGGCAGCGCCAGGCACAGCCACAGGTAGTCGTCATCCTGGTACAGCCAGAACTGGACATTCTGCTCCAGGGTCTGGGTCGCCGCGCCCAATTCGGCATATTCGGAGCAGCGGCCGTCCACCATCGGGGTGGAAAGGGCCAGCGTGGGCGCGCTGTAGGCCAGTCCGAGGGCAATCAGCGCGGTGGGCAGATTCCTCACTGAATCTCTCCATGGTCGTGGCGAAAACGCCATAGGTTACGGCAGTAGTTCCCAAGCGTGGATGAATCGCTGACCGCAGTTTGCCGCAGAGCGGGCGCTGTCGCTGTCAAATTGGCTTCTGGCGCCAAGCAGTTTGGCGTACCGAAAGGGGCGATCAGGTGTATTTTGTTGGGCGACGCGCTGAATGCACTGGAGGCGAGGGAAGCCGATGACCAAATCACTCAATCCGCTGGATGCCTCCTGGCTGTTGGTGGAGTCCCGGGAAACCCCGATGCACGTCGGCGGCTTGATCATCTTTCAGCTCCCCGACGACGCGCCGGAGGACTTCTTTCTGGATCTGATGGCGGAGTTTCGCGCCACCCAGCGCTTTGCGCCGCCGTGGAATCAGTGTCTGCGCCAGATGAGCATCAAGGGGCTACTGCCAGCCTGGGAAGAGACCGATGAGATTGATCTGGAACATCACGTTCGCCACGCAGCGCTGCCGCAGCCCGGCGGTGAGCGCGAACTGGGGCAATTGATCGCGCGGTTGCACAGCCAGCCGCTGGATTTGACTCGTCCGCCCTGGGAGTGCTCGCTGATTGAGGGTCTGGAGAACCGCCGCTTCGCCTTCTACACCAAGATGCACCACTCGCTGATCGACGGCATCAGCGGGATGAAAATGCTGGTGCGCTCGATGTCCACCGATCGCGAGGAGAGCCGCAAGCTGCCGGCCTTCTGGTCGATCGGCGCCGGATCCGGAAAGAAGGCAAAAAAACTCAAGAAGAAGCTCTCGAAGGAGGCGCCCAGCGTGGTGCCGACCACCGCCCATGCCGCTGCGGAGGCGTGGAATCTGGTGCGGGAGCAGGTCACCAGCGTTCCCGGGGTGCTGCGCGCCTTCGGCACCATGCTGGGCGGCCTGGCCAACAAGAAGGACAAGATGAAGGTGCCCTTCGATACTCCCAGCTCGATCTTCAACGGGCGGATCAAGGGCCAGCGCCGTTTCGCCACCCAGATCTATGCGATTGACCGCTTGCGCAAGGTGGCCCAGACCGCCGGCGCGACCTTGAACGATGTGGTGCTGGCAATCTGCGGCGGCGCATTGCGGCGCTTCCTGCTGGAGCTGGACGCGCTGCCGAACAAGCCGTTGACCACCGGTATTCCGGTGTCGGTGCGACCCAAGGACGACGAGGGCACCGGCAATGCGATCACCTTCATCATCGGCACTTTGGCCACCGATGTGGCTGATCCGCTGGAGCGGCTGCAGGCGATCACCGCTTCCACCCGGCTGGCCAAGGAGCACGTGCAGAGCCTGCCGCGACAGGCGATGATGCAGTACACCATGCTGCTGATGGCGCCTTACATGGTCAGCCTGGTTGCCGGCGTGGGCGGCCGCACTCGGCCAATGTTCAACATCACCATTTCCAACGTGCCGGGGCCGGAGCAGGTGCTGTACTTCCGCGGCGCACGGATGGAGGCCACCTATCCGGTGTCGCTGGTTTCCCATGGCCAGGCACTCAACATCACCTGTCAGAGCTACGGCGGCAATCTGGCCTTCGGCTTCACCGGCTGTCGCGACACCCTGCCGCATATGCAGCGCATCGCGACCTATACCGGAGAGGCGCTGGCGGAACTGGAGCAGGCGCTGGAATCGGCCAACGCGCAGCCGAAGAAACCGGCCAAGCCCAAGCGCGCGGTGGCGAAGGCGGCGTCGAAGTCGGCGGGCAAGCGCAAGTCCGCCGCGGCGGCTAAGGTCAAGGCGAAAGCAGTCAAGGCGGTGCAGGGCGCGCCTGCGGCGGCGGCAACCGCCAGTCGCAAGCGGGTTGCCGCCAGTGCGGCGAGCAAGCCCAAATCAACCGCCAGCAGGAGCGCCGGCGTCGCCGCAGCTTCTGCCAGGGCCGGATCCGGCGCGGCCAGCAAGGCGGCTGCGGTCAGTCGCAGCAAGCCGGTCAAGCGGACTGCCGCTGCGTCGGCAAGCAAGGCTGCCGCTGGCAGCTCCACCGCAAGCGCCGCCCGACGCAAACAGCCGGCGACCGCGAGCAAGGAGAGCGCCACGAAAAAGACTCCCAGCAGGGCAGCGACGGCTGCGAGCGCCAAGCCCAGCGTCGGTGGGCGACGCAAGATCGCCACGGTCAAACCGGTCAAGCGCTAGCCGTTCACAGCCCAGTGGGGGCCCCGACCAGCGGGACCACCAACGAGCTCAGCGTCCGCCGAGCGGACGGTCTAGTGTGGTGTCCCCAAATGAAGTTGAACATAGTTCAGATGGATTTTGGTCTGAGACCAGGCGCCAGGAGCAAGGCATAGCTTTGCCTGAGGCTGCGACAAGCAACGACGCATCAGCGCAAAAGACGCTGAAATAGGTCAACTTAGTTTGGGGACACCACCCTAGCGCATTCGACATTCGCCGCTGCGGGCGCTGCAGCGTAGCTGTCCGATCACCTGCACTTCGCCAGTGGCCGAGCGCCAGGCCAGTTCAATCTGGTACTGACCTTTGGACTGTTGCCTGGCCAGCTGGGCCTGACGCTTGAGGTGAGCGCGCAGCTGCTCCGCAACCCGTACCAGCAGCGCGCTGGGTTCGCTGATGTCGGCCGTCAGCTGCGCGACCGAGGCCAGCGCCGGGGTTTCCTGATGGGCCGGAATGTCGCTGGAAAACAACCGCACCGGGATCGAGATCTGCTCGCCGGCGGGGATGCTCGGCACCGCGATCAGGGCGCTGCGCAGCCGCGGATTGCGGCTGGTTTCGCGCAGCTGCAGGTAGATCGGCCGGGATTCGCTGTCGCCAGCGGTCAAAGTCAGGTTCAGGCGCCCCGGTTCGTCCAGGTGCGCCGGGTCAGGCTCAAACGGTGGCGGGGTGGCCTGGCTGGGCGCGAGCATGGCGTCGCGGAAGGTGTTGATGCCGCTCTCGGAGGCCTGCAGGTGGACCGCTGCCGGCAAATCGCTGACTCGCAGCGCGTCCAGCAGCAAGTAGCGCAGATAGGCATGGGCCTGGTTGATCACCGGATCCGGCACGCTGGTGCCGGCGGGTATGCCGAGCACCGCGGCGCCGCGGTCAAGGGCGACGCCCAGCGCTTGGCGGCAATGCGAGGTGCAGCCGCCGGAAACGCCGCCAAAGTTGCGCAAAACCACCTCGTAAACTCGGTCCCGAGCGGCCTTGTAGCGATCACCATCCCAGTTCTTGATCTGGGTGTCGACATAGACGGCCGAGCCCTGAAAAGCCTCAAAATTGCCGAGCAGGCCATTTGGTGACGGCAGGCAGGCATTGACCGTTTGCCCGGCCTTGAGCGCGACGTCGGGTCCAGGAGTGGTTTCCCCGGGGCGCGCCGGCCCGGGAATCTCCAGGTCACGGGTCACCAGAAAATGGCATTGCTGATCAGCCGCGGCGACACGCGGCGGGCTCAGCTGCGGGGTCCCTGCCAGGGTCGGCAGCGCGCTCAGCGTATCGCCATTGGCAGATGCCGCGCGGACCTCGATTTCGATCATATTGGAGGGCCAGGAAACCGGCGCGGAGCTGCGCCCCAGCGCCAGCACCCGCAGGTAGAGCTTGTCTGCCGGGAACAGGCTGTGCAGGGTGCTGGTCACGGTCTGACCCGGCGCGCTGGCCAGGTCCAGCCGGCTGGGATCTGCGCCGATCAGAAAGTTGCCAATCTGCAGCTTGAAGCGATTGGGCTGTTCGCCGCGCTTGATGTCCGGTACTTCGCCCTGGGAGACCAGACCGGGTGGCGTCCGCCAATCGTTGAGATCCTGCGGGAAGGGCAGGCGCGAGAGCTGCCAGCGCGCGCGCCGGGCGTTGCGGCCGGAGTTGACGTATTCGAACCACCAGATGCCATCGGATTGCGCCGGATCTATCTGTACCCGGGTCTGATCAATCTGCAGGCTTTCCGAATCGGCGCCTCCCTCGATGCCGTTCCATGCGCGCAGCCGCAGATCGGTTCTCGGTGCAGCCAGCAAACGCACCAGCTCGGCGCGCTGGGTGGGCGTGAGGGTGGAGAAATCGATCCTGGTCTGGCCCAGATCCAGCGGCTTGAGTTTGGCTTCGGCGGTGGCCTGATCGGAGATCGGTGACAGTCGGGCCTGATTGACCGGTGCCACAATCTGCGCGGTCGCCGCTGTCCCGCACAGGGTCAGCAGCAAAACCGCGCAACGGCGAACTGGATGAGTATGGTGGGTCATGAGCTCAGGGTGCACTTCAAGAAAGGGGCGGAGCTTACCTGCGCGGGGTCGCAATCGCCATGTGCTGGTGTGGTGTCCCCAAATTACCTTGACTTATTTCAGCGTCTTTTGCCCTGATACGTCGTTGCTGGTCGCAGCCATAGGCAAGGCCATGCCTTGCTCCTCGCGCCTAGTCTCAGACCAAACTCCATCTGCACCAAGTTCAACCTAATTTGGGGACACCACACTAGCCCGCATTATTCATGAACCTTCTACTGCGGCTTCCGCAGGCGCGCTGCGGCGCGGTTTGCTCCCTGCTATCGACTCGACGTACTGTC
>JAGRJL010000291.1:0-1371 GCA_020442775.1 Lysobacterales bacterium
TGAGGATGTCGAAGCTGCGATCGAAGTCCGGATCCTGATAGGCATCAACCACGTTGCTGAGCTGGCCCGAGCGCGCGACCCGACCAACCACTCCGGCGCCATCGGGCACGGTGATGGTCTTTGCTTCCATGCCCTGCATCACCTGTCCCACCAGCAGTCCGTTCTCCTGATCGTAGAGGAAAAAGCTGCAGCGCTCGGCGTTCATGATCGCGCCGGTTTCGGAGATCACCGTCGGCATCAGCTCGGACACTTCCAGCTTCTGTGCCAGCGCCCGGGAGATGTTAAGCAGCGCGTTGACCGTCGTCAGTTGGCGGCCCAACTCGTGAGTGTTGCGATCGCTGCGGCGCACCAGCCAGACCCCCAAGCCGACCAGCAGCGCCAGCAGCACGCCGATGATTCCGCCATAGGTGATCGCCTTGCGAATCGTCGCCAGGCGCTTTTCGTAGTCGCCTTTGGTCAGATCCAGGCCGAGGATGGCGACGAACTCGCCCTTGCTGTCGTACAGCGGCAGGTAGCCGCCGATACAGCCATCCACACACCATTCATCGGTGTAGAAGTCCTCGGAGACAATGGCCTTGCGCTGTTCGAAGGCCTCGATGATTTCCGGCGGCGGGTCCTCGTATTCCTCCATCACCGCCACGCTGGTGTCTTCCACGTTGGGATCGGTGGGCGTGGGGGTGACGTCGTAAATGAAGTAGATCTTGCCGTCCTGGCGAATCGCGGTGTAGAGGTAGGCGATCTGCGGGTCCGCCTTCTTGGCCGCAATCAGTGGGGCCAAAGCCTGCTGATAGGCCTCGGTGAACTCGTCCTCGGCCTTGGTGAACTCCATGTGCTGGTCGACGTCCAGGCTGCTGGCCGCAATTCGCGCGGTCCTGAGCAAGCCTGCGCGAATTTCATCCTTGAGCGCGCGTTCCGAGACCCGGGACTGGAACATGCCTGCCGGGATCAGCACCAGGAGGACTGCCAGGGTGGCGACGATGCCAAGCAAGACCGGTGGCATGCCGCGCGCCCGCCGCTTGAGCTGTCGATCCATCGGCAATCCGGCTGGCTGATCGGTCATTGCAGGTCCTTGGTTGGTTTGCAGTCCAATAGTAGCCCGAGCAGCAACCGATCCAGTGAAAAAGTCACGCGAGCCGCCGCTGGCGCCGGAACATCCCCCACATTACCAACAAGCGCGGGCGCCGTCCCGAAACAGCCTGATGATTCTATGCCCGCGCAGCGCCAGCCGGCAGCAGGCCGTGGACCTGCAAATGCCGGGAGCGATCAGCGCTGCGGCGAATCGGCATCCCGGCGCTTGATCACCAGCAGCGTGATGTCGTCAAAGATTTCCTGGTCGCCGATGAACTGGCGCATGTCGGCGATGACCGCATC
>JAGRJL010000291.1:1436-6448 GCA_020442775.1 Lysobacterales bacterium
CGCCGCTGCGGATCCTCGGCCTCGGTGATCCCGTCGGTGTGCAGCAGCAGCAAATCACCCGCTGCCATCTGCAACTCCAGGGTGCCCAGAAAATCATTGATCTCCGGGTCCAGTGCCAGCGGCATGCCGAGCGCCAGCGTGTCGATCTGCTCGACTTCCCCACTGGCCCGGATCAGCAGCATGTCCTCGTGCTGTCCAGTAACGGTAAACCGGCCGTTGCCGTGATAGTCCAGCAATGACAGCGTCATGCTGCGTTGGGCCTGCAGCCGTTTGACGTTCTCAAACAGCAGGCGGTTGATCTGCGCGAGGAAGGCTTCGCGGTCGCGTTCGCCGCTCAGCCAAAGGGTGCGCACCGCGGTCTGCACCATCAGCATCACCACGCCGCTTTGCAGACCGTGGCCGGAGACATCGCCGATGCCGATCTTCACCACGCCCGACTCGCTGGGCAGGAAATCGTAGTAATCACCGCCAATTTGATCGGCGGGGCTCATGTAGGCAGCCACATCCAGCTCCGCCACGCTGGCCAGCTCGGAATCCCTGGGCAGGACCATCGCCTGCAGCTCCCTGGCCACATCCAGCTCGGCGCGCATCCGGCTGTTCTCGGTGTGCAGACGCTCGTTCAGCGCGGTGATCTCGGCGTTGGCGGTTTCCAGCTGGGCGGTGCGCTCGGCGACCAGCGCTTCGAGATTGCTGGCGTAGTCGGCGATCCGGTCGACCATCGCGTTGAAGGTGCGCGCCAGATCGCCCAGCTCGTCGCGGCTGGTGACCTCCACGTGGACGTCGAAATCGCCGGTGCTGACCCGGTCAGCGCCCACGGTCAACGCGCGTACCGGCCGGTTCAGCGGTGCCGCCAGCAACAGCGCCAACAGGGCCGATACCAGTACTGCGCCGCCAGTCAGCGCCGCGGCCACATAGCGCAGCTGGCGCAGCTTGTTGGCGTCGCCGGTCTCCAGGTAATCCACCCCCAGCGCGGCGATGACCTGGCCGTCACGATCCTTGATCGGCACCGAGGCAGAGATGAAGGTGCCCCAGCGGTCGTTGTACCAGTCGTCCGAGGTGTGAATCCTGCCGTCCTTGAAGGGCTGCGCCATCGCCGGAAAGGCCTGCGGTGGCGCGTAGACGGTGCCAATGCGGTTGCCCACCTCGTCATCGCTAATCTGGCCATCGCCGTTGGCGTCAAAATCCTCGTAGTCAGAGTCGGCCAGGAACATCACCACCCGATGCTTCGGTGCCTCCGGCACCGGCACCATCAGATAGGCGAAGGAAATCAGCGGCTCATCGCCGGCACTGGGTGCCTGCATCAGCTCGCGCAGGCCCTGGGTGTTGCGGGTGCTGGAGGCCTTGATCCGGCGCAGCAGCTGCACCAGGCGCTGGAAGCGCGGATCGCGATGAAGCTGATCCGATTCAGCCGGGTCCAAGGTCTCCCAGATGTCGCCGGGCTCCAGCGCCAGCTTTTCCACCGTGCGCGCCTGGCCGCGCGCAAGCACCTCGGCGGTCAGCGACTTGATCGCCTCGCGATCGGATTGCTCGAAGAGGAAGGTGCCGGCATGGCTGACGTCCACCAGCCGACCATTCATCGCCCGCAGCAGCATTGACTCGCTGAACTGGTAGAACACCATCAATGCGCTGAGCGAGATCGCAGCGGCCAACACCGCCATCGCTAATACCAGCTTGGTGGAGAATCGCAGGCGCATCGCCGATTGGCCTTCCTCGCTATTGCAGCATCGGTTGCCAGCGACGATGGTAGCGCGGTTCCGCACCTATCGGTTTACTTTGCTTGCCAATCCCGGCCGACCCTTACGGTGGGGAACTCCGGGCGCGACACCCGGTCCGAATTGGGTCCTGCTGTCGGTGATTGCGCCGCTCTGCCAGATAATTGCGCTTCCACAGGTCCGTAGTTTGAATTCTCCTCTTGCCATGACCAAAAGCCATGATCTCTAGACCCTGGGCCGGGCTCGGCCTGCTGATGGCGCTGCTGGCGCCCCATTTCGCAGCCCATGCGGCACCGTCCAGTGCCGACACCGACCATCTGAAGGTCACCCTGGTCAGTGAGCGCGACAGCTGGGCAGCGGGTGAGCGTGTCTGGCTGGGGCTCTATCTGCAGCACGATCCGCACTGGCACACCTACTGGGTCAATCCGGGGGATTCGGGCCTGGTCACCAAGCTGCGCTGGGAGCTTCCCGAGGGCATCAGCGCCGGGGAGCCGGCCTGGCCCCATCCGCATCGCTTCGAGATCGCCGAGATCGTCAACTACGGCTACGGCGACAGCCTGATGATTCCGATCCCGCTGGACCTGAGTGCGGAACTGGCAGCCGGTGAGTACCCGCTTTCGGTGAAGGCCAGCTGGCTGATCTGCGAAGTGGAGTGCATTCCCGGCCGGGCCGAGCTCGGCCTGACCCTGAAAGTGGGAGCACAGGGTGAAATCGAGGCCGACTGGGTTTCCGCCTTCGAGCGCGCGCGCGCCGCGGCCCCGGTGGACGCCGCCTGGGGCGCGCGCTTCGACATCCAGGACCGTCAGGTGGTGGTGGAGATCGACGGCGGCAGCGCCTGGCAGCAGGCCGAGCAGGTCATGCTGTATCCGGAAACTGCCAAGGTGCTGACCAATGCCTTGCCCAGCGCACGACAGGTCGACGGCAATACCTGGCGCTATGTCTACGCGGTCAGTGACTTCTTCGACCAGGCACCGCCCGAACTGCCGATCGTGCTGGTTGGCGAAGGCGGCACCCCTGTGGCGATCCGGGTAGTGGCCACAGCGGCAGAGCTGGTGGCGGCAGAGGTCGTCGCTCGCGACGCTGCTGCAATGCCGATGGGCGCGGCTCCCAGCAGCGCGACCGCTGCTCCAGGCGACGATGCCGAGCCGGGGCTCCTCAGCGCGCTGCTGTTGGCGCTTATGGGTGGCGTGATTCTGAATCTGATGCCCTGCGTGTTCCCGGTGCTTTCGCTGAAGGCGCTGACGCTCAAGCAGGACCCCCACCTGAAGCGCCATGGGGTGCTTTACACCATCGGTGTAGTCAGCAGCTTCGTTGCTCTGGCCGCCGTGCTGCTGGCGCTGCGCGGTGCCGGCCAGGCGCTCGGCTGGGGCTTCCAGCTGCAGTCCCCAGGACTGATTGCCGGCCTGGCGCTGCTGTTTTTTGCGATGGGGCTGAGCCTTTCCGGAGTGATCAGCTTCGGTGAGCGGCTGATGGGGCTGGGCCAGGATCTGGCCAGCGGTGAGAGCGACCGCGCCGCATTCATGACCGGGGTGCTGGCTGCGGTGGTTGCCAGCCCCTGCACCGCGCCGTTTATGGGTAGTGCCCTGGGCTACGCGATCACCCAGCCGGCGGCGATCGCGCTTTTGGTTTTCGCCGCGCTGGGGATCGGCCTGGCGCTGCCCTTCCTGGCGATTTCCTTCGTTCCCGCGCTGGCCGGCTACATGCCCAAGCCGGGCGCCTGGATGGAGAGCTTCAAGCAATTCCTGGCTTTCCCGCTCTACGCCACCGTGGTCTGGCTGCTGTGGGTCTACGGCAACCAGACCGGGATCGACGCGATGGCCATTCTGACCATGTGTCTGGTCGGCGTGGCGATGGCGCTGTGGGCGCTGGAGCGCGCCAAGAGCTCGCACTGGCACGGCATGTGGGGGCTGCGCCTGCTGGCCGCCGCGACCTTGCTGGCCTCCGCGCTATCGGTCTACTGGGCGCCTGCCGAGCCGCCCAATGCGGCACCGGGTGCGAATGCACACTACGAGGCGTGGACCCCGGAGCGGCTGAGCGAACTGACCAGCGCTGGAAAGCCGGTGTTCGTCAACATGACCGCGGCCTGGTGCATCACCTGTCTGGCCAATGAGAAGGCCACCTTGTCGACCGAGGCAGTGCGCGAGGCGATGAAGGCCGCGGGCATGACCTATCTGAAGGGCGACTGGACCCGACAGGACTCCAAGATCACCAAGTATCTGGAGGGCTTCGGGCGCACCGGGGTGCCGCTGTACGTGATGTACCTGCCTGGCGCCGAGCCTGCAGTGTTGCCCCAGGTGCTGACGCCGGATCTGGTGATCGAGGCGATCAACGGCGGAAAACCCTGAGCACCACTTTTGGCACCGGATTCACGCCCGGCGCAGGATTATTCTCTCCCCCACTTCGAACGAGGAGATCGCGATGTACAGAACCCTTGCTATGGTGGCCCTCAGCCTGGTGTCTTCCGCGGCGATGGCGGCGGTGAGCGTCGGCGACAAGGCCCCGGATTTTTCCCTGGTTGACGCCAACGGCACCACCCATCAGTTGTCCGACTTCGCCGGCAAGACGGTGGTGCTGGAATGGACCAACCATGGCTGCCCCTTCGTCAAGAAGCACTATGGCGCCGAGAACATGCAGGGCCAGCAGGCCAAGTGGACCGGTGACGATGTCATCTGGCTGAGCATCAACTCGGGCGCACCGGGCAAGCAAGGCCACGTTGATGGTGCCGGGGCAAAGGCGGTGATGAGTGAGCAAGGCAGCAAGCAGACCGCTTACCTGCTGGACGCCAATGGTGAGGTCGGCCGCAGCTACGGCGCCAAGACCACCCCGCACATGTACGTCATCGACGGCGAAGGAACCCTGCGCTACGCCGGCGCGATCGACTCCATTCCCAGCGCGGACCAGAGCGATATCGCCAAGGCTACCCAGTATGTGGACGTCGCCCTGACCCAGCTGGCCGCCGGCGAAGCGGTAAGCACCGCGGTAACCCAGCCCTACGGCTGCAGCGTCAAATACTGATCGACTGACCCGGGACCGGCCCTGGCGGGTCCCGGGTTGCGCGACCGCCTTGTGCGGCGGGCTCTTGGCCGCTATCGGCCATCCGCCTGCTGCCCGGTTCGCAGTGCCGCCACTTCTGGCGCACTGAGACGGCGCCATTGGCCCTTGCCCAACTCACCCAGGGCCAGCTCGCCGATCGCCACCCGAATCAATCGCTCCACCGCCACTCCCAGGCCAGCCAGCAGGCGCCGGATGTGTCGATTGCGCCCCTCGTTGAGTACCACCTCGATCCAGCGCTGCTGCCCG
>JAGRJL010000017.1 GCA_020442775.1 Lysobacterales bacterium
TGGCGGTGGTCTGCGCGATCTTCGTTTCCTTCACCTACGTGGCCGGGCAGATGCGCGGGGTCGGCGTGGTGTTCTCGCGCTTCCTGCATGTGGAAGTGGAGTACGGCGTCGTGATCGGCATGGCGATCGTCTTCTTCTACGCGGTCATGGGTGGCATGAAGGGCATCACCTATACCCAGGTGGCGCAGTATTGCGTGCTGATCTTCGCCTACATGGTGCCGGCCTTCTTCATCTCGATCCTGCTGACCGGGCACTTCTTCCCGCAGCTGGGCTTCGGTGGGCAGCTGGCCGACGGCTCCGGGGTCTATCTGCTGGACAAGCTGGATGGGCTGAGTACGGAATTGGGTTTCACCGCCTATACATCGGGCACCAAGAGCACCATAGACGTGTTCTTCATCACCATGGCGCTGATGGTCGGCACCGCCGGTCTGCCGCACGTGATCGTCCGCTTCTTCACCGTCCCCAAGGTCCGCGACGCGCGTCGTTCGGCTGGCTGGGCGCTGTTGTTCATCGCGATCCTCTACACCACCGCGCCGGCGGTGGCGAGCTTCGCCCGGGTCAACATGATCGAAACGATCAACGGCAAGGACGGCAGCGGCACCCTGTATACCGAGGCGCCCACCTGGATCAACAACTGGGAGAAGACCGGGCTGATCAAGTGGGAAGACAAGAACGGCGACGGCCGGATGTTCTACGCCAAGGATGATCGCAACGAGATGACCATCGATCGCGACATCATGGTGCTGGCCAATCCAGAAATCGCTCAGCTGCCGAACTGGGTGATCGCCCTGGTCGCAGCGGGCGGTTTGGCCGCCGCCTTGTCCACCGCCGCCGGTCTGCTGCTGGTGATCTCCTCGTCGATCTCGCACGATCTGCTGAAGATGGTGGTGATGCCCAACATCACCGAGAAACAGGAGCTGCTCTACGCCCGCATCGCAGCTGCCGCCGCCATCTTCGTCGCGGGCCTGCTGGGGATCTACCCACCCGGCTTTGTGGCCCAGGTGGTGGCCTTCGCCTTCGGTCTGGCCGCGGCATCGTTCTTCCCGGTGATCCTGATGGGGATCTTCTCCAAGCGGATGAACAAGGAAGGGGCGATCGCCGGCATGGTGGTGGGCCTGACCTTCACCGCTGGCTACATCGTGTACTTCAAGTTCATCAGTCCGGAAGCCAATGTGGCGGCGAACTGGTTGTTCGGCATCTCGCCCGAGGGCATTGGCACCCTCGGCATGATCCTGAACTTCATCGTCTCGACGGTGGTGTCGAAGGTCACCGCGCCGCCGCCCGCCCATATTCAGGACCTGGTCGAGCACATCCGGGTACCCCGAGGTGCGGGTGCAGCCAGCGCCCACTAGCACCGCCCACCGCCGCCCGCCTCGCCTCTCCCGAGGCGGGCGGCCTCTAGTCCAGCCTGGATTCACGATTTACGAGTAGGCTTTGCCGCACTCACCAGCCTGACCCGATCACCATGACGCGACCCTGCGCGTATGCTTGACCAAGTCGATATCGATACCAGCCACCCGCCCTTCGATCTCCTCGATGACGCGGGAAAAGCCACTCTGAAGGCGGCCGTCGACCTGGTTTTTTATCCCGCCGAAGCCACAATCCTGCACGCAGAACAGGAGGCTGAGGCGGCCTTTGTTGTCGCCAAGGGCCTGGTCCAGGCCTTTGACAGCCGCGCCACCGGCGGCGAACGCGCCTTTGCCGACCTTGGCCCTGGCGATCTGTTCGGTTCTCACGCAGTCCTCTCCGGGCGCGCCCGGCACAGCTACCGGGCGGCCGAAGAGAGCCTTTGCTACACCATTCCCGCCGCGGTCTTTCGCCAGCTCACCGAGCAGCAGCCGCGCTTCGGCGCCTGGTTTCTGGAGGGCATGGCGGTCAAGCGCCGGCATCGCCAGCGCGAGCGCTACGCGGCCAGCGGCCGTGCCCTGATTGCGCGAATCAGCGACACCCAGCCGGCACCGCTGGTGCGGGTGAAGCCGGAAACCGCGATCGCCGACGCCACCCGCAAGCTCAAGCAGCAGCGGGTAGAGTGCCTGATCGTGGAAGACCCGCAGCTGGGCCCCGGCATCGTCACCCGCACCGATCTGCTGGAGGCGATGGCGCTGTCCTTCCAGCAGCCCAGCGACCCGGTGGGTCCGCTGGCCAGCCGACCGGTGATCAGCGTCGAGCGCAACGCGCTGCTCTACGAAGCGCTGGTGCGGATGACCGAGCATCACATCGAGCGGGTGCTGGTGCACGAGGGCGATCAGCTCTACGGCACCCTCGGGATGGCCGAGGTGCTGGCTCACTATTCCTCAGCCTCGCATCTGATCGCGCTGGAGCTGGGCCGCGCGCAGAGCGTCGCCCAGGTCGCCGATGCTGCGACCAAGCTGCCGCACCTGGTCGGCACCCTGTTCAATCAGGGCGCCAAGATGCGCTTCCTGATGGATCTGGTCAGCGCCTTGAATGGCCGCATCCTGGAGCGTCTCTACCAGCTGTGCGTGCCACCACCGCTGCAGGAGCAGATGGCGCTGCTGGTGCTCGGCAGCGAGGGACGCAGCGAACAACTGCTGCGCACCGATCAGGACAATGCGCTGGTGCTGGCCGACGACCTTGACCCGGCTGCTGCGGCCCAGGCCGCCGCGACGCTGTCGGCGGCGATTGGCCAGTGTGGCTGGCCGCCCTGCCCTGGCCAGGTGATGATCAGCAACCCGCAGTGGCGCGGCGACGCACCGACCTGGCAGGAACGGGTGCAACGCTGGATTGCCGAACCGGATGCGGCGGCGATGATGAATCTGGCGATCCTCACCGACGCCCGCGCGGTCGCCGGCAATCGCAAGTTGGCCGAGCCGGTGCTGGCCTCGCTGCGCAGCGCGCTGGGCCAGGATCTGGCCCTGCGCAGCATGGCCCATCAGGCGATCGAGTTTCACACCCCGCTGTCCTGGTTTGGCCGGATCAAGCACGGCGAACACGGCACCGACCTGAAAAAGGGGGCGATCTTTCCGATCGTGCACGGGCTGCGCACACTTTCACTGGCCGAGCAGATCGAGGCCCGCAACAGCTTCCAGCGAGCCGATGAGTTGGTCACGCGCGGCACCCTCTCCAAGGCT
The DNA here is from genome assembly GCA_020442775.1 of Lysobacterales bacterium. Lineage (GTDB taxonomy): Bacteria > Pseudomonadota > Gammaproteobacteria > Xanthomonadales > SZUA-5 > SZUA-5. Next base: position 3,090 of record JAGRJL010000017.1, read on the forward strand.
TTCGGCCGCGATCTGCAGCAGTCGCTGGCGCTGTGCATGCGCCTGCGTCTGGACGCCCAGCTGCGCCACCAGGGCGAGGCGTCGGCCCACCCCAACCATGTGCAGGCGGACCAGCTGCCGCGACTGGACCGGGAACTGTTGCGCGATGCGCTGCGCATCGTCGGCGAGTTTCAGGACCATCTGAGACAGCGCTTCCGTCTGGAAAACTAAAGGTGCTGAACGCCCTGATCAGCGCCCTGCGCCCGGTTCGCTTCGACGAACCGGTGGTGGTGCTGGACCTGGAAACCAGCGGCCTGGACCCCGCAAAGGACCGCATACTGGCAGTCGCCGCGGTCCCGGTGGAAGGCCATCGTGTGCTCCTCCACCAGCGCTTCGAGCGGCTGGTTCACGATCAGGGGCCGGTCAATCCCGAGGCAATCCGGCACCACCGACTGCGCCCGCTGGATGTGCGCGGCGGGGCGCCGCTGGATCAGGTCATGAGCGACCTGGTGGGCTGGATCGCGGATCGGCCGCTGGTCGGCTATGCGACCGCCTTTGACCTGGCCTTTCTGTCCCGCGCGCTCAGCCCGCTGGGTCTGCGATTACCGCGCCGCCATGCCGACGTCCGCAATCTGCAGCAGCAACGCGATGCGCGCCGGCAGCCGGAGAGCGCCTCGCCGCAGCGCTTTGAGCAACTTGCACAAACCCTCGGCGTCCCGATCATCGGGCGACATGAGGCGCTCGGCGACGCGGTCACCACCGCCCTGATGTGGATCGCGCTGGGCCATTCCGCATAGGCCCGGTTGTTAGCGGTGCCCGAATTGCAATTGTGTACTTTGCTCACTTTCGGATATCCGCCGGCGTCTGCGGGGTAGCATAGGCATCGATGTCTCCTCGTGAGCAAAACGTGGCCATCGAATCCGCGCACCCGGCGATCGATCCCCCACAGGCCCGTTCTGTTTGGCAAGGCGTCGCGCGCAGCGTCTTGTGGTGCTGGCTGGTTCTCGGTTTTAGCTGCGCGCTGGGCCAAGCCCAATCCGCCGACTCCGCCTATTCCTGGTCCGGACTGCCGGCACTGCAACGCTTCCCACCCGGCGACAGACCCGGTGGCCAGCAAAGCTTCGCGATTACCCAGACCCCCGCCGGCGAAATTCTGGTCGCCAACGCCGACGGCGTGTTGCGCTACTTCGGCGGGCACTGGAGCAAGCTGGACCTGCCGCTGATGAACACCGCGCGTTCGTTGGCAGTCGCCGAAGACGGCCAGATCTATGTCGGCGGCTATCACCATTTTGGACGCCTGGCGCGCGGCATGGACGGCCAGTACCTGTTTGAGGATCTGGACGATCTGTTCTTCCCCGACCGCCGCGGCGCGCCGCTGGCGGAAATCTGGGAGACCCTGGCCGATCCCGACGGCGTCTATTTCGGCACCAACAGCGAACTGTTCTGGGTCGGTGCCGACAACAGCCACAAGCGCTGGACGATTCCCGGCAGCGGCAGCGCCGCCAGCTACCGGGTAGGTGAGGAGATCTGGGTCCGACGCGAAGGCGGCACCCTGCTGGCGCTGCGCGATGACCAGCTCAGCGTGTTGCTGGAAGACGTGCCGAGAATGACCTGGATCGGCCAGCAGCGCGATGGGCGGGTACTGGCGCTGATGCACGACGGCAGCTTCAACGTCCTCGAAGACGGCAAGTTGTCTCCGCTGGCAGTAGCGGTCAGCGCCGAACTTGGCGAGTCATCACCCTACTGCGTGCTATTGCTAGCCGACGACTCGCTGCTGGTCGGCACCCTCAGCGGTGAGGTGTTCTGGTTCAGCCACGATTTGCAGCTGCGCCAGCGCTGGCCAATCAGCCCCTTCCCGATTCTGTCCATGGGCACCGATTGGGAGAACGGGCTGTGGCTGGCCACCGATAATGAAGTGATTCGGCTGAATCTGTCGGAACGCTGGTCGCTGCTGGGACCGGATCGCGGCTACCGCGGAACCCTGCTCGATGGCGGCGTCTATGCCGGCGAAGTGCTGCTCGCCACCTCGATGGGCCTGTATCGCGACGCCGGCGGCGGCAGCATGGAGCTGGTGGGACCGGAAGGCGCTGAAACCCGCGACACCGAGGCGGTTCCCGGCGGCGCCCTGGTCGCCACCGGCAACGGGGTCTATCAGCGCTCGGAAGGGCGCTACGAGCTGGTGACCGAGGATGCCAATGCGCTCTACCTGATTCTCTCCCGGCGGCACCCAGACATTGCCTACGCGATCGAAGATGCGGGACTGTTGATACTCGGTCAGAAGGACGGGCGCTGGTCCGAAAGCAGCCGGATCATCGACCCAGCCTACCGCTTCGTCAGTCTGGTCGAAGATCGCTCGGGAGCGCTCTGGGCCGGCCAGGTGGGTGATGACCCGATGCGCATCCAGCTCACCCCTGACGGTCGCGGGGTAATTGACGCCACCCGTCAGAACACCGGGCTGCAGCGCTCGGTGGGCGCCGACAGCAATACCTTCGGATTCGCCGGCGAGATCTACGCCAGCACCGACGAGGGCATCTACCGCTGGGCCGGGGACCGCTTTCTGGCCGACTCCCTGCACGGCCTGGATCGGCTGGTCGCCAACCGACTGACCGAGATACTGGTCGATGAATGTGGCCCCGGGCAGGTCTATGCGGCCACCAGCCGCCAGCTGTTCCACTGGACCGACCAGGCATGGCATCCGCTGCCGTTGATGGATGGTCAGGTCCAGGGGGTGGTCGGCTTTGACTGCGGCGGCGGAGACGACCACTTCATCACCACCTGGTCCGGTCTGGCTCGATTGCGGGCCGATTCCGAAGCACCGGTGGGGCGCAGCGCAGCGCCCACGCTGGAATCGGTCCAGGTCAGCCAGGGCGACACCGAGATCAGGCTGGCGCTGCTCCCCGAGCAGCCGCCGCAAGTACCCGCCGCAGCCACCGTGCGGTTTCGATTCGCGCTGCCGAGTTTTGATCGCGGTTGGCGAATGCAGAGCCGTCTCAGTCCCCAGGATGCCTTCTGGACCGACGACCCCGGACTGGGCCTGCGCGAGTTCAGCGCGCAGAGCCCGGGCGAATTCGAGTTCCAGGTGCGCGCCCTGCGCGATCAGAGTCCGGCCGCTGAAGTCCTGCGATATCGATTTGTGGTCGTCCCCCGCTGGTGGCAGACCGGCTGGGCCATGCTCGCCGCCATGCTGCTGCTGTTCGTGGTCATCGCCCTGATAGTTCGCTGGCGGCTGAAGCGACTGGAGTCGCAGAATCGTAATCTGGAGCAGACCGTCAAGGAGCGCACCGCCTCGCTTGAGGCGCGCAGCTCGGAGCTGGAGGATGCCAATCAGCGCCTGCGCGAGCTGGCCGATCAGGACGGCCTGACCGGGGTTGCCAACCGGCGACGGCTGGAGCACGACCTGGAAGTGGCCTTCGTGCAGGCGGCGCAGGCAGAGGCCAATCTGGCACTGCTGATGATCGATCTGGATCATTTCAAGCAGTTCAATGATCGCTACGGGCATCTGCGCGGCGATGATGAGTTGCGCCGCGCGGCCCAGCTGATGCAGCGTGCTCTGGATTGGCCCGGCGGACTGCTGGCGCGCTACGGCGGCGAGGAATTCGTGGTGATGCTGCCAGGGGCCGATCTCAACCAGGCGCTGGCGCAGGCCGCCGCAATCCGCAGCACCCTGGCCCATGACGATCCGCAGCAGCATCGATTGACCGTCAGCATTGGCCTGTCCGAGCGTCGCAGCCATCACGCCCCCAGCGCCAACGCGCTGCTGGAGCAGGCCGATCAGGCGCTCTATCTGGCCAAGGGCGGCGGTCGCGACCGGGTGGAGATTTTCCGTCGTTAGCCCATGTTTCTCAGACCCCTCCTGCTGCGGACCCGATCTCCGCGGCGTGGGGCGGTATGATTCAGGCTGTTGTGGTGTCCCCAGATGAGGCAGTACCAGCGAACCCCTGAGGAACGACCATGGGTATCCCGTTTTTCCGGACCGCACATACGGTCGTGTTCGCTGGCCTGCTCATGGCAGGCTGTGCGCATTATCCCGGACCACGAGAGCCAGCAGCTGTTGCGCGCAAACTGGGGTATCCCGAGTGTCAGGTTTCACAGCCCATGCGGCGCTATGAGACGCTGGACTATTCGGACCTGATTGGCGATCCAACTTTGGCCGAATCCCCCAAGTGGATCGAGGCCATGTCCGTCATCGAACCCGGTGACGATCTCCGCTACGTCTATTGCAGAGACGGAAGAAATTTCTTCGGCCTGTTTCGGGGTACCGCATTGATTCTGAAGTTCGGCGGCATGATCTACGACTGACAAGACCATTCCGTAAGGACCATTGTCCCCTCTGGGCCCGAGTTTTTGGACCAGCGCCGGCGTCGCCTCCCGGTCAGGCTTGCGCGATACTTCTGCGGCTGCCGGTACCGCCCGAATCCCCGTCCGATCGGCGGGCGGTGAAGCCACGTGCACCTTTTGCCGCCACTTTGCGTATGGTTAGCCATGCCCCCAGCCAACAAGGATTGCTCCGATGAGCGAAGCCGCTGAAGCCGCCGCCTTTCGCCGCCTGGTCGAACACCTGCGCCGGCGCCACGATGTGCAGAACATCGAGCTGATGACCCTCGCCGGCTTCTGCCGCAACTGTCTGGCCGACTGGTATCGGGAAGCCGCCCAGGAAGAGGGCGTAGTGCTGGACAAGGAGCAGGCGCGGGAGCGGATCTACGGGATGTCCACCCAGGAATGGAAGTCGCGCTATCAGCGCGAGGCGACGCCGGAACAGCTGGCCGCCTTCGCCAAAAGTCAGGAGCAATCGTGATGGGCTGGTGGCGCGCGCTGCTGCTGGCGGCATCGCTGAGCGCGACTTCGGCCTGGTCCAGCGAGAGCGAATCGCCGATCCACTGGGGCCGCGACCTCGCCGCCGGACTGGCCCAGGCCAGATCGGAGGACAAGCCGGTGCTGCTTTATCTGGAGGCGGTTTGGTGTCATTGGTGCCACGTGATGGACCAGCGCACCTACGGCGACGAGGCGGTACAGGCGCTGGTGCTGGATCGCTATGTGCCGGTCCGCCTGGATCAGGATGCGCATCCGGACCTGTCCACCCGCTATCGTCGCTGGGGCTGGCCGGCCACCATCATTCTCGATGGCGAGGGCAATGATCTGGCCAAGCGCCAGGGCTTTGTCGCGCCTGAAGACTTCGCCAGGCTGCTGGCGCGGATCGCCGACGATCCGACACCGGAAGCCGGCGACGAGGGACAACAGGCGGCTGCCCCGCCGCTGGCGGCCGACCAGCTCAGTCAGCGCCTGCAGGCCAATCACCTGCGCTCGCACGATGCAAAGCTCGGCGGTCTGAACTCCAATCAGAAGTACGTCGACCGGGACACGGTGGAATGGGACCTGACGCTGGCCAACAGCGGCGATGCGTCCGCTGCCGAGCGTGCGCGGCGCACCCTGAGCAACGCGCTGGCCCTGCTCGATCCGGCCTGGGGCGGCTTCTATCAATACTCCACCCACCGCGACTGGAACCACCCGCATTTCGAAAAGCGCACCGAGCTGCAGGCCGATTATCTGCGCATCTACACCCTGGGCTGGGCGCAGCTGGGGGATCCCGCCTATCTGCAGGCCGCCCGGGCCACCGCCGCCTACGCCCGCCGCTTTCTGGCGGCGCCCGACGGCGGCTACTACCCCAGCCAGGATGCTGACCTGCGCCCCGGCGAGCATGCCGAGGAGTACTTCGCGCTCGGCGATGCCGAGCGGGTTGCGCTGGGGATTCCGCGGGTTGCGCCGCAGCGCTTTGCCCGCGAAAGCGCCGCGATGGTCGAGGCTCTCGCTACCCTGGCCGAATACAGCGGCGACCGGCTGGCGCTATCCGAGGCCGACCGCGGCGGTCGCTGGCTATTGGCCGAACGGCGTCTGCCCGAGGGTGGCTACCGACACGGCGCCGATACCGATGATCGACTGCATCTGGACGTGCAGATTCGCGCCGGCCGCGCCTTTCTGGCGCTCTATCGCGCCACCAGTCAGCGCGCGTGGCTAAGCGAGGCGATCGCGGTCGCCGAGCAAATCGAAAAGCTGCGCGCCGACGATGCGGGTTACTACAGCATTCCGCCGGCACAGTCCGCGCTCGCCCCGGTGCGGGATCTGGCTGCGCAGATCAGTCTGGCCCGCTTCAGCGCTCTGCTGGCTCACTACAGCGGACAGGAGATCCACCGACAGATGGCAGACCATGCGCTGCACTGGCTGCGCAAGCCGGACGTGGCCTTCGCCAGCTTCACCGAACCGGGAATCCTGCTGGCGCTGGGCGAGCGCGCGCGTGACCCGCTGCACGTCACCATTGTCGGCCCACGCGAAGAGGCTCTGTCTGCGCAGCTCTACGCGGCTGGATCGCAGCTGCCCGGCTGGTACAAGCGCCTGGAATGGTGGGACCGCGCCGAAGGGCCGCTGCCCAACCCCGATATCGCCTATCCGCCCAGCCGCAAACCGGCCGCTTTCGTCTGCACCGAAAGACGCTGTTCGGTACCGCTGCGCAGCGCCGATGCACTGCGCGAGTTCCTCAACGAGAATCCGCAGTCCGGCCCCTGATGGCGACGATCCTCCGACAATGCGAGCGCGCGGACTACCCGGGCATGTGGGCGGTGCGCTATGCGGTCACCGAAAACACGCTCACCCCGGGCCGGCTCAACGATGAGCACATGCGGATCGAAACCGAGGTCAGCGGACGCGGCTGGGTGGTCGAAGTGGACAGTCGGATTGAGGCCTTCGCCGTCGGCAACGCGCAGACCGGCAACATCTGGGCCCTGTTCGTGCATCCCGATGCCGAGGGTCGTGGCTATGGTCAGCAACTGATGTCGGTGATGAGCGAATGGCTCTGGTCCCAGGGGCTGCAGCGGCTCAGCCTCAGCACCGATCCGGACAGTCGCGGCGCGGACTTCTACCGTCGTAACGGCTGGACCGCCCTTGGCCTCAATCAGCATGGGGAGCTTTGCTTCGAAAAGAATGCACCAGATGCTGCGCCTTAAGGCCTTCAATCGCGAGCTTGGCCTGAGTAAAAGATCCTTTCACAGCATTGACTTAGCAAATTGACAGCGCAGTCATTTTGGGTTGCAATGCGATCTGAAATCGTATTCATGGGCCTCCGGGAGGACTTTGTCCCGGGTTGACGGCAGCATTGGCAGGGACAGCCGTCAGCTAGCGCGGTCCGAATCTGGCATGGTCGGGAATGAATGCAGCTGCCGAGGCGAATTCTGCGTCCCGGTGAGGACCATCCGGTGGCTGCGACCACCAGCAAAGGAATGGGAAATCAATGAAGAATCAGTCCGCGTCGCTGATGGTGATCTTTGGAGCCACGGGCGATCTGGCGCAAAGAATGTTGCTGCCCTCCCTCTACGGACTGCTGCGCGATGGACTGATGAACGATCAGCTGCGCATCCTGGGTACTGCCCGCAGCGAATTGGACCAGGCCGGCTTTCGTGAGCTGGTCAGCGCTGCACTCAGCCGCGGCGTGCCGCAGGCCGAGCTGGACCCGGCAGTGGTCGACCAGCTGCTGCAGCGGATGGATTATTTCCCCGCATCACTGGGCGATGACACCAGCATGCGTGCCCTGACCGACCGCATCAGCGACATGCGCGACGGCGTCATCGTCTATCACCTGTCCACCGCGCCGCGCTTCTACGCGCCGATCTGCGAGTTGCTGGGGCGCGCAGGATTGGCCGATGGCGGTACCCGGGTGCTGCTGGAAAAGCCGATCGGACACGACCTCGCCTCCGCCATTGAAATCAACGATGGCGTGACTCGTCATTTCGACGAAGAGCGGGTGTTTCGGGTGGATCACTACCTGGGCAAGGAAGGGGTTCAGAACCTGCTCTCGCTGCGCTTCGGCAATGCGCTGTTCGAGCCGCTGTGGAACACCCGACGAGTCGAGCAGGTGCAGATCACCGTCGCCGAAACCGTCGGCGTAGAAGGACGCGGCGACTATTACGACCACTCCGGCGCAATGCGCGACATGCTGCAGAATCATCTGCTGCAGTTGCTCTGCCTGACCGCGATGGAGCCGCCGGCGCGCTTCGAGCCGGGTTCGGTCCGCAATGAGAAGCTCAAGGTGCTGCGATCACTGCGGCCTATCGGCGCCAGCGACGCTGGAATCAACAGCGTCGCGGGTCAATACACCGCCGGTGCGGTCAACGGCGAGGCGGTGCCGGGATACCGGGAAGAGCTGGGGCGCGACAGCGATACCGAGACCTTCGTTGCCCTGCGCGCGCACATCGACAACTGGCGCTGGTCCGGGGTTCCCTTTTATCTGCGCACCGGCAAACGGATGAGCCGGCGCTGCACCGAGATCTATATCCAGTTCCGCGCAGTGCCCCACTCGATCTTTGCCGGCGCCGGCGCGAAAACCGAACCCAACGCCCTGCTGATCCAGCTGCAGCCGGAAGAGCGGATTTCGCTGACCCTGATGAGCAAGACCCCGGGACTGGACCGTGATGGCCTGCGGCTATCGCAGGTGGCCCTGGATCTGGACCTGCACGACGCTTTCGAAGACCAGCGCCGGCGACTGGCATACGAGCGCCTCTATCTGGACGCGATCGAGGGCAACGGCACCCTGTTCGTGCGCCGCGATGAAACCGAAGCGGCGTGGGAATGGGTGGACGGCATCTTCCAGGGCTGGCGCGCCGCCGGCTATGCGCCGAAGAACTATCAGGCCGGCAGCTGGGGACCGGGCAGCGCAGTGGCGCTGACTGAACGCCACGGCCACAGCTGGCGCGAGTAACCGCGGGCAGGATCGATGAGCTGGATGGAATTTCATCACGATAACGCCGAAGCGCTGTGTCAGGCCTGCGCCACCCGCCTGGCCGACGCCATGATCGACGATCTGCGTCAGGGTCGAAAGCCAACCATGGCACTGGCCGGCGGCCGAACTGCACCGCCCATTTTTCGTCAGCTGTGCACCCAGGATCTGCCCTGGGCCCAGCTCACCGTGGTGCCTACAGACGAGCGTTGGGTGCCCTACGCGCATCCCGACTGCAATCTGCGCCAGCTGCGCGAGTCTTTTCTGGCCCCGGGCTTGCACAGCGTCTCTCTGGTCCCGGAGAACCCTCAGGGCGAGGTAGACGCCGGATTTGCCCGCCGCCAGCTGACCCACTTCGCGGGGGAGTTCAGTGCGGTGATGCTGGGGATGGGCGCCGACGGCCATTTCGCCTCGCTGTTTCCTGGCGCCGCAACGCTGTCGGCCGCGCTGGATCCGGCCGCCGTCGAAGACGCCTATGCGCTGATCCCCGAGCCCATGCCCAGCGCCGGCCCGCACCCGCGGATCAGCCTGAGTCTGTCCCGCCTGCTGCGTACGCGAGTGCTGATGCTGGTTATCACCGGTGCCGACAAGGCGCGCACCCTGCGCCTGGCGCAGGAGACACCGGCAAGCTCGCCGGTGGGGGCATTGCTGCACGCGCCGGATGCCCATGTGGAGATCCACTGGTGCCCCTGAACCCGCCCAACCGATTTCAGCAAGGAGCGTCCTGAGCCATGCTCAATCCGACCATCGAGCAGGTCACCGAGCGGATCATCGCGCGCAGCCGCGAACTCCGCAGCGCCTATCTGGACAAGATTGATGCCGCGCGCGATCAGGGCCCGGCGCGGACCCGACTAAGCTGCGGCAATCTGGCCCACGGCTTCGCCGCCGCAGCCGAAGACAAACCGCAGCTGCGCGGCAATCGCGGCGCCAACATCGGCATTGTCACTGCATTTAACGACATGCTCTCGGCGCATCAGCCGATGGAGAACTATCCCAGCCTGATCAAGATGGCCGCGCGCAATCGCGGCTGTACCGCCCAGGTCGCCGGCGGGGTGCCGGCGATGTGCGACGGGGTGACCCAGGGTCAGATCGGGATGGAGCTGTCGCTGTTTTCGCGAGACACCATTGCCCTGTCGACCGCGGTGGCGCTGTCACATCAAATGTTTGATGCGGCCTTGCTGCTGGGCGTCTGCGACAAGATCGTCCCCGGACTGCTGATCGGCGCGCTCAGCTTCGGCCACCTGCCGGTGATCATGCTGCCGGCCGGGCCGATGACCTCGGGGCTGCCGAACAAGGAAAAGGCGCGGGTGCGCCAGGCCTTTGCCGAGGGCAAGGTCGGCCGCGATGCGCTGCTGGAGGCGGAGTCCGCGTCCTATCACGGCCCCGGCACCTGCACCTTCTACGGCACCGCCAACTCCAACCAGATGCTGATGGAGGTGATGGGCCTGCATCTGCCGGGCGCCGCCTTCGTCAATCCCAACACGCCGTTGCGCGATGCGCTGACCGTGGCCGCCACCGAGCGCGCCTGCGACATCGGCGCCAATGGCGACCACTACACCCCCATCGGCCGCACCATTGACGAGAAGGCGATGGTCAACGCGATGGTCGGGCTCGCCGCCACCGGCGGATCCACCAACCACGCGATCCATCTGATCGCGATCGCCCGCGCCGCCGGGATCCTGATCGACTGGGACGATCTGGACCAGATCTCGCGCGCCACCCCGCTGCTGGCGCGGATCTATCCGAACGGCAGCGCCGACGTGAATCATTTTCATGCCGCCGGCGGGGTCGGGCTGGTGATCCGCGAGCTGATCGACGCCGGCCTGCTGCATCCGGATATTCGCTGCGTGCACGGCGGCGATCTGCGCGCCCAGGCCCAGGAGCCGTGGCTGGATGCGCTCAAGCTGCGCTGGCGCGAACCGCCGCAGGAATCATCCGACAACGCGGTGCTTCGTGGAGTCAGCGATCCCTTCGATCGCGAAGGCGGGCTGCGTCTGGTTCAGGGCAACCTGGGCCGAGCGGTGGTCAAGGTGTCGGCGGTCGAGGCCAGACACCAGCGCATCCGCGCGCCGGCCAAGGTGTTTGAATCCCAGGATGCGTTGCTCGATGCCTTCAAGGCAGGCGAGCTGGTCGGCGACTTTGTGGCGGTGATCCGCGCCCAGGGACCCCGCGCCAACGGCATGCCCGAACTGCACAAGCTCACCCCCACCCTGGCGGTGCTGCAGGACCGCGGACAGCAGGTCGCGCTGCTCACCGACGGGCGGATGTCGGGGGCCTCGGGCAAGGTGCTGGCGGCGATCCACGTGGTCCCGGAAATGCTCTGCGGTGGACCCATCGGCAAAGTGCGCGACGGCGACTGGGTGGTCATTGACGCCCAGCAGGGCCTGATGCAGGTGGAACTGGATGAGGCCGAGCTGGCCAGTCGAGCGAATCCGGCCGTTGACCTGAGCGCCAACCGCAGCGGCGTGGGCCGCGAGCTGTTCGGCTTGATGCGGACCAGCGTCAGCCCAGCCGACGAGGGTGCCTGCACCCTGTTTTGCGATGGTTGAGTTGCACAACAGCGGCGGGCTGGACCTGATTGCCGACATCGGCGGCACCAACGCGCGCTTTGCGCTAACCGACCCCAGCGCCGCCGAACCGGCGATCCTGCATCCGCTCTCGCTGCCCTGCACCGAGTTCGCCAGCCTCCAGCACGCCGCGGAAAACTATCTCAACCAGGTCCAGGTACAGCCGCGTCGGGCAGCGATCGCGGTCGCCTCGCCGGTGAGTCGAGATGAGGTGCGGATGACCAATCGGGCCTGGTCTTTTTCGCAGGCCGAATTGCGCGACAAGCTGGGTCTGCAGCAGCTGTTGCTGCTGAATGACTTCGGCGCCGTCGCCTGGTCGATTCCGGCGCTGCGCCAGGACGACATGGCGCTGCTGCACGGGCAGACCCAGACCCCGCTGCGTGGCCCGATCAGCGTGCTGGGGCCAGGCACCGGACTCGGGGTCGCGCTGCTGGTGGGCGATGCCGCCAGTGACTGGCGGGTGATTGAAACCGAGGGCGGGCACAGCAGCTTCGCCGCGCAGGGCGAAGAGGAGCAGGCCATCGCCCGCTGGCTGACCGCTCGCTTCGGCCGCGCTTCCAACGAACGTCTGCTCTCTGGATCCGGGCTATCGCACATCGAAGCGGCACTGGCCGGCGAGCCGGCCAGCGCCTCGGCCAGGCTGCGCGATCCGGCGTCTATCGTCGCCGCGGCGCTGGAGGGTCGCGATCTGCGCGCGCGCCAGGCGCTGGCCCGGTTCTGCGCGGTGCTGGGCAGCGTTGCCGGTGACATCGCGCTGATCCACGGCGCCAAGACGGTGGCGATTGCCGGCGGTATCGTGCCGCGCTTTCTGCCCTTCCTGCGCGCCAGCGCCTTCCGCGAACGCTTCCTCGCCAAGGGGCGCTTCGCCGCCTGGCTGGAGGCGGTCAGCATAGAAGTGGTGACCCATCCCTCACCGGGCCTGCTGGGCGCGGCCATCGCCCTGCGTCGATTGGCAAAGGAGACCGCATGAATCTGACAGACCCACAGCAGCGCGCCGCCGCGGTCGATCAGGTGCTGACCGCAGCGCCGGTAGTGCCGGTGATGGCGATCGAACATCTGGAGGATGCGCTGCCGCTGGCCAACGCACTAATCGCGGGCGGACTGCCGGTGCTGGAGATCACCCTGCGCACCGACTGCGCACTGGCGGCGATGACGCGGATTGCCGCCGAGTGCCCCCAGGCCATCGTCGGCGCCGGCACCGTTCTGGATGCTGAGCAGCTGGAAGCGGTGACCCGCGCCGGCGCCCGCTTCGCCATCTCCCCCGGCGCCACCGCCAGAATCTACGCCGCAGCAGCAGCCGCGACGATTCCCCTGATTCCAGCCGTGGCTACCGCCAGCGAGCTGATGACCGGCCTGGAGCACGGTCATCGCCGCTTCAAGTTCTTCCCGGCCGAAGCCGCCGGCGGCATTCCCATGCTGAAGTCATTTGCCGGCCCCTTTGCCGACGTCCGCTTCTGCCCCACCGGCGGGATCACCCCCGCCAACGCCCCGGCCTATCTGGCATTGCCCAACGTGATCACCGTTGGCGGCTCGTGGATGGTGCCGGGCGATGCGATCCGGGCAAAGAACTGGTCACGGATCGAGGCACTGGCAAGGGAATCAGCTGCGCTGAGGCAGCCGTCGGCGCGGTAGCTCCCGATTCCTCAACGCGCAAAGTAGAAGCAGTGCAGCTGCGGATCTGTTGACGGAGAACCGCTATTGAGAGCATCGGCGACCTGACTGTCCCACAGCTTGTTGGCGACCGCTTCGCCCAGCAGGCGGTCGGACAGGTGTACGAATGCGCGGACCTCGTCGATATCGCAGCGCACCCCACAGGATTCAAAGTTCATCCCGTCGTCGCGAATCGATTGCAGTTCACCGAGGAGTTCAAATCTCGGGAGATCCATGTCATCGACTGGCAGCGGCATTCGCCCATAGAACTCGATCGCCAGTTCTGGCGAGATATAGCCCGAACACCGGCTTGAGCCCCTCCCGTCGCACTCGATTAGCAGCGACGCATGAATGCCGCCGTTGTTGATGTCGATCAGCAAGCCGGGGCAGCCGAGCAGCAGGCACAGTTCCTCGAACCTTGAGCCTTCCGCGCCCGGCGCAGACTTGGTCAGCAGGGTCCAGGGATCATATTGCAGACAAGACCATTCGCCGATCCCGATGAGCAGTGCAACCCGCCAGTTTGGACTGCCGATCGGATCACGGTAGAGCGGTCGCTCGCCCGGCACCGCGACCGGACGCATTCCCTCACGGGCAAACAATGCGGCCAGCGAATCGCGAACCCGCGCGGGATCCACGCAGCGCAGGAAAACCCGGGTATCTGAATATTCGGTAACCATCAGGCCTCCGCGATGGCCGGCAGGCTCGCCGATCCCGGCGGCGCAAGTTCAGCGGTGACGACTATCGGGAATCGCATGGACGAATGGCACCAAGCTGAACGACATCAAACTGGAGCGCCCAGCGGCCGGCCTCGTCCGACTCCCCTTCAATCACCAGCAGTTGGGTCAGGCCGATCCTGGCGTGACGGGCCACGCATTCTCCGGCATCAGTGATCGCCGGCAATTCAAATGCCGCTATCGCGCTCGCTTCGTCGACGAACTTCAGGTCTTCCAGGTACACAAAGACGCCACTCGCGCTTTCCTCTAGCTGAACGTTGCCGGCTACTTCGGCGCCGCCACGAAAGAAAAACCCGCCCAGCGGTTCGCCTTGCGTATTGGTCCGAAATCCGCAGACCGCGACCAAACTCAAGCCCTCAGGCTCCGCATAGGCATATCGCTGGGCCAACTGCGGCGCGCAGTCGCAGGCCTGCGCTGCGTATCCCGGCCAGCCAGTTTGGGTGACCTCGGGGTACTGGCCGCAGTGCTCGCCCGCGCTGGAGGCGCCGGACAGACCCAGCAGGACGACAGCCCGCAGGGAGCAAGTCAGAAATCTCGGCAGTTGGATCATCCCGTCTCGCCATGTTTGGGTCGTGCCCGACCGGCATTTGAACCCGCCCTGCGAGCAAATTCGCCGAGTTACGCGGGTGATTCCCGGCCCCGACGAGCAGCCGTCAACCGACGCGTTTTTGCGCATGTTCTTCATCGACAGTATTGGAGAACGTCGTCAGAGAACAGATCGGCATCCCTGAGGTCGATCAGAAGCTTGGGAAAGCGGCAACTGTTCTCCGCGGACCACCGGTTCGCCCGATAGTGTGTTTCCACAATCTTCCCGATCAGGAAATCGGTCGATTGCTGGTCCCTGGTGTCACCCACGGCCTCGTCGCCATGTTCGGGCACCAGCCGAAGCAACTCGATATCCCGACCCGCCAATAGCCAGTCATCGCCTCGATGGATGAAGGTGAATCGGGTTTGGCCGGTCGGCGAGTAGTGATGCAGCCAGACCACGATCTTTTCACCCTCGATCTCGATCGACTCGAGACTGGAGGAGCCCTGCCAGGCAAAGGGTCTGGAACGGACCTGCTCGGTCAGCCGCCCGCGCTGATCGATGGCCAGCACAAAGATCGATGCTACGTAGGGAGCCTCATGCAGGCAGTTGATTTCACAGGGCCATTGCACCACGCCCGCGATCCTTTCTCGATCGCGAGCAGTCGCCGAGTAGGTCGGCGCTCCGGGCAAGAAACTGCGGAAATAGGCATCGGTACTGTCAAAGGAAGCCGCGATCGTCAGACTTGAATGGATCAGCGCCCAGTTCGCAACCACGAACAACCAATTCGCTTGCACGATGACCTCCCTGGAACGGCCGCGCAGATCGTTGCGCTGGTGCGTATCGCGGAACCCAACCGGAAATGCGACGGTCATGCGGGGCAGCATGCTAATAGAGCAGGACGGCATAGCAGGCGCATAGCCCCTGCTGGCGGCAGTGCGCGAGCATCGCCTCCTGTGCCCACAAGAAAGCAAGCAGGGCGTTGAGGCCCAGTCCTTCGTCCAGATCTCTTTCCTGGCTGTACCGAGCCAGCGCTTGATCCAGTGAATCCGGGCGAGTGCCCAGACACGCCTGGAACTCGTCGACCGTCAGTTGATAGTGATCGCCGTTGAATGCGGCCGTCGCCGCAGCCACGTTTACTCCCAACGCTTGCAGAAAGCGCACCAGATCCTGATGGCTGGCGTCCAGTCCCGCCCCTTCCAGCAGCGTCGCCTTGAAGCCCTGGATCACCCGCCCTTCAAGGAAGCAAGGGTTCAAATGCGGAATGGACCCGGGCAAGAACTTCCTGCTCAGCTCCTCTAGTTGAAACTCCATCCAGTTTTTCCGCGAAGAGGAAAACAGCAGGCAGGACTCATCAAGGAGATTGACCGCGACCTTGAAGAACTCGTCCTGATCCTCCAGCGCCGCCCGCAACGAGTGAAGCTGCTCGGCGGCGACCGGGAACGTCAGCGAAGTCGAGTGCCCGGACACCAGTCAATCTCCCTTGCGTATCCAGATCCGGGGCGAGGATCTCATCTCGTGCTCGGAATGATCCTGAGTTCAACGTGCCTGATCAGCGCCCGGTCGAGGACCGCACCCAGCAACAGCCCAGCAGTGAGAAATATGCCGCCCCATGGATGCGAGTACCCCATTAACGATGCGCCCACAATGGGCGGGAGCGAGACCAGCGTGTAGTGACCCATGGGACAGACCGGCCTGGACTCGCATCGGCAATCAGCGCATCGATAGGGCATCCAGAATGACGACCGGCGTAGCCGGCCAAGGTCGGCCGCCTTGCCGCAATTGGGACAATCGGGCATCTGCATCTCCCTGACGACGGTTTGGCCGAAGGCACTAGGATCCTGACAAGGCGTCCATCCCGGGAGCCTGCTCGAATGGCAAGGATCACACAAGTCAAATTAATGGCAGAAGACTGACTCCGCCTTCCGCTTCATTGCCGCCATCAGAAGTGGGTTCACAGCTCGCTCACACCTCAGGCTCATGACAAACCACCTCGATGTTGTGCCCATCCGGACCAATCACGAATGCCGCGTAGTAGTCGGCGTGGTAGTTCCCCCGCAACCCCGGCGCGCCGTTGTCCTCGCCGCCTGCAGCCAGCGCAGCACGATAGAAGTCCCGCACCTGCTGGCGGTTTTCGGCGGTAAAGGCCAGGTGCAGGTGGGCCGTTCTTTCAGGCTTTAGGCGGATACACAGCGAGGTGTTGTTACCCGGCCGGCAGAGTTCGACACCCAGCGGGCCCTCGGCCACCACCTCGACGCCCAGCGGTGCGAGCGCGCTCAGGAAAAACTGCTTGGCCTGCTCGTAGTTGCTGACGCTGAATACGACATGATCAAACATCAGTGCTCTCCGGGGGCCGATTTGAATGTGAGATTCCGGCGCTTGCTGCGGTGTCTGCGATCCCGCCATCGGCCCCGGTCGTGTTATCCCCTGACGACTCCCATCGGGCACGCTGAATCGAATAGCGAACGATCGATCTCAGCTCCCGATAGCGGAGAGAGAGCAGCCAGTCGAAAACCTGCCCGAAACGGCTTCGGTGCATGCTGAGCTTGGCAAATACTCTGCGTGTCGCATGGTTATTAGAGAAGCAGTCTCCGATCACCCGCTGCACATGGCAATTCTCGAAGGCGAAACCCATCACCGCTCTCGCCGCTTCAGTTGCGTAGCCCTGCCTGGAGAATTGTTCCCCAAAGTGCCAGCCAAGCTTCGCCCCTACAGAGCCCCTCTGCGCATCGGAAACGCCGCAGATCCCCATCACTTCCCGGGTTGAGAGATTCTCCACGACGAACAGATACCCAGTTCGCATCTCGTTGCCAGCGTGTGTAGCCGCCGAGTTCATCACACTTCGCATTCTTTTCGCGCTTCGTTGAGTCCGAAGTATCGATCGCCGGGCCGACTCTTCCTGAAACATCGCCGTGAGCGGTTCCACATCTTTGGGTTCAACTTCCCTCAGGAGCAACCGGGACGAGCGATGTTCCCAATGCACCAGCTTCTCGGTGGCGAATCTCAGCAGGTTCAAGACTTGTTGCTCTTCGCCCAAGCTGGAGCGACCAAACCGTCACCATGCGCCGCATTGAATGCGTCGCGTTTGGGACCACGATGAGGGGTCCACCCCAAGATCAAACTGGAGACGTATGTGCGAAAGTCGCGAGCAATTGGGACCGGGTCAAGATTCGGAGTCCAGTACCAGATCTCGTATTCTCCGGTCGCGACATTGCGAGTATCGAGATTCAAGCAGTCACAGTCCCGATCAAATCCAAGGTTGATGACGACCAGATTGCGCGGCTTGGCGTGTACCCAACGGCGATGACGACGCATGCGCCGCCGCTTGTACGACGCGTTCACCCGAATGATGTGGTCCGGAGACTGCACATCTTCGCCCAGCGAGCTGAACCAGCTGGCGAACTTCACCGCGTGTGTCGCAAGATCGATGAGCCCGAGCGGAAGCGCGCAGCCCAAGTGGGATTCAATCCTCTCCACGCTTTGGGGTGTTGGTGCCGGGTACGTTCGCCGCACGCCACCAACGGCGAGGTCAAAGAGCATCGGGAGATTTGAGGGCGCATTCATCTTGCTCGCAACATTGCTCAGACCCGTTTCGAATCGCGTTAGCTTCAGCTGAGGCTTGTATATCCCTGCGGACCCAGCCACATCACCGAACGTTTTCCCGCTCGCCAAAGGTGCTCTGTTGCGCACCGAAACAGCGGAAGCGAAAGGTCCTCTCGGGTCAGCCCACGTGGAACGCCACCCAACTCGGCACGCAGGAACGACGCCTCTTCCGCCGTGTCGGCATAGCTCCTGACGATAAACGCCATTGGGCTGTCAGAAAACCGGATGAGGTCGTACTCATAGAAGTATTCGTAGTAGCCCTCGCTATCAATCTCGCTGCAATCGATGTGATGCGATGTTTCAACCTGCATTGATTAACCTCAACAGAATCAACGTATTGCACCAGAAACCCAGCTTGGCCTGCCAACTGTCTGGAGAAAAGCGCTGGCGCGCGGAGTCTGCGTACACTCTCTGGATCACGCAATAGAGCGACCATCCGCGCGGCTGATCAACGCCAAGGTGCACGAGCGCATCGCTGCTCGCGATCACCCGTTCTTGCGATTGCCGATGGTCAGATGCAGCGGCCATCTGGGCTGGCGCGGCAATCCCAACTGCTCGCGATAGTCCAATGCCGCGGTGCAGAGTGCCGGCAGGTACACGTAGCCATCGGTCTCCTGCGGCTCCTGCCGATATTCCACGCTGACCGACTCGCCATCCCGATCCTTCCAGCACGCCAGCTTGAGCGGCATCTCGCCCTGGACGATGGAAACATGCGGTCCCCAGAGTGGTTCGGCAATATCCGCTTGCGCCGGCGAGGCCAGCCGGTAAAGATGCCGAAAATAGCGGCCGACTTCTCGATCAAAGCGGATGATCAACCACCAGTCAGTCGTTGAGCCGTCTCGCCTCACCCGGCTTCCGTCAGGCGCCAGCGCGGGCGAGAACTCATATTGGCCAGTGATCGTTGACATGTCTGGATGGATGTCGACTCGACGGTGATTCGCGCATGGATGGAAATTTCGAAAGGACCGATTCTGGCAATCCAGCAAACGGCAACAGCGACCATGTCAGCAATGACTGAGCGCTCGGATCATGGACGCTGGTCCGATTGGCCCGCCGTGCGGGCCTCATCAATCGCCCTGATCAGCTGCTCGGGGGCGTCCATTCCGAGATAGACGCTGCTGATCTTGCCTTGCGGCTCGGCGAGCTCGATGGCGACATTGGGGGAACCGGCGTAGTTGTATCGACGCAGGTGTCCGGCCCGCCTGACGGGTTGGTTGTGCGCCCGGATGGCCGCAACATTTGACAGCGGAATCGTCAGTGCCGAATAGATTCCAAATCGGATGATCAACTGTTGGCCGTCGATCGAAACCGGTCTTCTGGACATCGCTCGATACTCGGCGATGAAGAAGACCAGGCTGAACGCGGTAAGCAGGCTGATGATGTTTGCGGCGGTCGGTGACCAGAGAAAGTGCAGCAACACATGCACCAGCGGCAGTTCCAGCGCGATCAGCAGGATGAATCCCAGAAGATTGCTTTGCGCGCCGTCCTTGCGGTGATAGCTGAAATGATGGTCGCCCGTGAAGTTGAGCTGGCGGACCCGTTGAGCGAAGAGCGCAAAGGTCCACATCCGCGTCTCAAAGGCCAACATCTTCGATACCGGGCCGTCTCCGAGCAGGCGCCGAATCGGTGACTCAATAGCGAGGTCCGGATCCTCTTGCGCCCACAGCGCAGTTCGAACTGCCAGGTACACGCTCAGCAGGGCCACCAATTCGAAAAGCAGCACCATTGCCAGGATCAGGTAGCGTCCGTTCTCCAGCTGATGCCAGATGAACTTGCTCTGCTCCGGAATGATGTAGCTGCCGATCAGGATGGCGCCGCACAGCAGCACCACAGCCTTCAGCAAGGCTTCCTTGCGATCCCTTATGCACAGCCAGCACAACGGCGCCACGATCGCGGCATCCAGCAGATAAAACCATTCGAAGTTGGCACTGCCAAAGTCGTTCAGCGCGCTCGTACTTTGATAGTAGAACGCCCACCAGATCGAGACGCTGGCGAGATAGACAAACGGGATCCTGGACTTGATTGAAGGATTCATGAGGGGGTGTGGTGGGCGGCAACTGGCGATCAACCAAGGGTGCCGAGGCATTCTATACGGGATGCTGTCCACCCCGGCAGTTGATCAGTCATTGACCCGTCCCGCCTGATCCGGCTTCCGTCGCCCCGGCGCGGGTGAGACCATTTTGGCCGGTGATTGTTGGCACGCGATGGCAGACTGAAGACCTCAGGAAGCACGATCGCGGCAAACTACCGCCGGCCGGTTCAAGGCAGCGCCACCAGGGTATGCGACTCACCCATGAGCTCGGAGTCGATGATTCGCGCTATGCGCTCCCAATCGCCTCCAGCCAATCCAGCGCCTATCAGCGGGTAACCGATCCGCCTGCCTGAAAACCGACGGCCGATTTCACGCATGCAAGAACGGATCGCCTCGTAGTCGGCCAGGCACCCTTTGCCGCGCCAGTGGAACTGGGTGTAGGCATTGACGATGGTCAGCTCGCGGCCATTCCGCATCACGGTCGCGATCGATAGCGTTCCCAGCTTGGCGCGGTCACCCTTTTTGGTCGCACAATCGGCGGCGTAGGCTTCGGGAAACATTGCCTTGACCGCCTTGGCGATGCCGGCACCCATGGTGCATTGACAGTTGCAGCCGTGGACGATGACATCGAAATGTCCTTCGACGGCCAGAGCAAGCAGATCACCGACCATTCTCTTTGGGTGGGGCTGTGTCATGGCGATTGCAGGCGACCCTTTTGGTTCAGCAAGTTAGAAAGGAAGCAGGCTCCCCAGATAGTGCGAGATCCACTTCCAGTTGGACCAGGGCTCCTCACTGGCGCGTGATTCGGCGAATGCCTTGGTGGTGGCTTAGCGCTGCAGAGCCAGTAGCGATGCGCCGGATGCGGTGATCTCCGGAGAACCGCCGAGGAGCTTCACCTGCTGCATGGTCAGATCCGCGGTATTGAGGAGATGCTCCAGGGAGCGCTCTCGCCCGGATTTTGCAGCTTCCGCGCTGAGCAGGTTGATGAATTCGTCTAACTCGCTGTCGTGGCGGCTGCCGTGGCCGCGGATGAATTCTGAGGGCTTGTTCATCGCTCGCTTCCTTCAATCTCCCTTGAAGTTGCCCGGCTCAAGCGTCCAGTGCCTTCAGGTAATAGTGCTGACTCTTGCGCCTGACGTAGCCCTGACCTTCGTAGAACAGATGGGACGCCTCGCGGATCACGTTGGAGCGCACCGCCACGGCGCGGCCGCCCTGAGACCGCGCCCATTGCTCGGCGGCCTCGAGCAACGCCCTACCGACGCCCATGCGCCTCGCGCTTGCCGACACCACCAGCCCGGAAACCTCGTGATAGGAACCCGAGTGCACCGTGATTCGGCGCTCGGCGTTGATCCAGCCCAGCAGGGCGCCATCGGGTGCCGCGGCGACCAGGACCAGGCATCGATTGTCCACGACCAGCGCGACCAGTCGCTCGCTGACATCGACAGTCATTGCGGTGTATCCGAGCTCCGAGATGAGTTCGCCGATCGCGGCAGCGTCGGGTACCGTGGCAGGACGTATGCGGAATGACATGGCAGGCCTGCCTCCGACTCAGAGCCAAACTACGACAGGGTGATGATCACACCGTCCCCGGACA
>JAGRJL010000292.1:0-2682 GCA_020442775.1 Lysobacterales bacterium
CCTTCGCCTCATCAGCCCTTGAATTTGCGGCACCACCACCCATCCACTGGGGCATCCCTTTTTCAGCCAAAACGAGCCATGAGCGACGTTCAAAAGCATGCTTTTCAGGCCGAAGTGCAGCAGGTTCTGCATCTGGTCATTCATTCCTTGTATTCGCACAAGGAGATCTTCCTTCGGGAACTGATCTCCAATGCCTCCGATGCCTGCGACAAGCTGCGCTTCGAAGCGCTGGCCAACGCCGAGCTGACCGCCTCTGACAGCGAACTGCGGATCGAGATCGAGATGGATCCCGAGGCGCGTACGCTGACCGTGCGTGACAACGGCATTGGCATGAGCGGTGACGAGGTGGTCGAGAATCTCGGAACCATCGCCCGCTCCGGCACCAAGCGCTTTCTGGAAGCGCTCAGTGGCGATGCGCGAGCCGATGCGCATCTGATCGGTCAGTTTGGCGTCGGTTTCTATTCCGGCTTCATCGTCGCCGACCGCCTTACTGTGGAAACCCGTCGGGCCGACCTGGCGGCCGACCAGGGCGTGCGCTGGTCCTCTGACGGCAGCGGTGAGTTCGAGGTGGCCACCATCGAGCGCGCCCAGCGGGGCACCGCGGTCATCCTCCATCTGAAGGAGGGTGAGGATGAGTTTTTGCAGACCTGGCGCCTGCGCCAGCTGATCACCCGCTACTCCGACCATATTGCTTTCCCGATCCGGTTGCCGGAAGAAAAGCCGGTTGGGGACGACAAGGAAGGTGAGGATGCTGCGCAGCCGGTCACTACCGAAACGACCTGGGAAACGGTCAACCACGCTTCGGCGCTGTGGACCCGGCCCAAGAACGAGATCAGCGACGAGGATTACCAGGGCTTCTACAAGCACATCCATCACGGCATGGACGAGGCGCTGACCTGGTCGCATAACCGGGTGGAGGGAAATCAGAGCTACACCTCACTGCTCTACGTGCCGTCGAAGGCACCCTTCGACGCGCTTTGGAGTGATCGCAACGAGCGCAAGGGGCTCAAGCTCTACATCCGCCGGGTGTTCATCATGGACGCCTCCGAGCAGCTGCTGCCGGCTTACCTGCGCTTCGTGCAGGGCGTGGTGGATTCGGACGACCTGCCGCTGAACGTCTCGCGCGAACTGCTTCAGGACAACAAGCTGGTCAGCCAGATTCGCGCAGCATGCACCAAGCGCAGCCTGGATTTGCTCGACAAGTTGGCGGTCGATGACGCCGAGAAGTTCCAGCAGTTCTCCGACAACTTCGGCAACGTGCTCAAGGAAGGCCTGGGCGAAGACTTCTCGAATCGCGAGCGGATCGCCAAGCTGCTGCGCTTTGCCTCGACCAAGGGCGATGGGGCGAAGAAATCGGTGTCGCTGGATCAGTACGTCGAGCGAATGAAGGCCGACCAGTCGGTGATCTACTTCGTGACCGCCGACAGCTATAACGCGGCCAAGGGCAGCCCGCAGATCGAGGCGCTCAAGGCGCAGGACGTGGAGGTGTTGCTGCTGTTCGATCGGATTGACGAGTGGATGGTCGGCTATCTGCATGAGTACAACGGCAAGCCGCTGCGCCACGTGGCCAAGGGCGAGTTCGATGGTGCCTCTGCCGAAGACAAGGCCGAGGAGATCAGCGAGGAGCACAAGCCGCTGGTTGATCGGTTGACCGAGCTGCTCAAGGATCGGGTCAAGGCGGTGCGTCCGAGCAAGCGGCTGGTCGATTCCCCGGCCTGTCTGGTGCTCGATGAACACGCGATGGCGCTGCATATGCAGCGGCTGATGAAGGAAGCCGGCCACGAGATTCCGGCCGACCTGCCGGTGCTGGAGATCAATCCCGGGCACGCGCTGTTGCAGCGTTTTGCCGATGCCGACGATGCTGCGGCCAGTGATCTGGCCTTGCTGCTCCACGAGCAGGCGGTGGTGGCTGAAGGCGGACAGCTGGACGATCCCGCTGCCTTCGTCCAGCGGATGAACAGGGTGCTCACCGGCACCGCGCAGGCCGCCTGAGTTGGAAGCTGCCGCCCTCAGCCAGGTCCGAATCGATCTGTGGCTGTGGGCGGCGCGCTTTTTCAAGACCCGTGCGCTGGCCAAGCAGGCGATCAGCGGCGGGCGTATCGAACTCAACGGGCAATCGGTCAAGCCAGCCAAGCTGGTACGTGTAGACGACCAACTGCGGATCAATGTGGGCGAGACCCGCTTTGAAGTGACCGTGCTGGCGCTTTCCGACAAGCGCGGACCGGCACCGGTGGCGCGCACCCTGTACGCAGAGTCTGAGCAGAGCATCGCCGCACGGGAAGCGTCGGCCCAGGCCAGGCGGCTGATCGGCCGAGTCGCGCCGCCGACCCGACCAGAGGGTCGCGATCGGCGTGCCCTGCGCGCACTCAAGGGTGAAAGGGACTGAGCAGATGGAGCCCGGCGCCGAGGAATCTGCCGAGTCGCCGGACCCACGTCGCTTTCTCGCCAGATCTGCCGTCTCCCGAGCACTTTGGCTACTGCTGGCCTACCTGACGCTGACGCTGGGCATCATCGGGATTGTGCTGCCAGGGCTGCCGACCACGCCTTTTGTGCTGCTCGCCGCCTTTGCCGCGATGCGTGGCTCGACGCGCCTGCATCGCTGGCTTTGCGAGCACCGGATATTCGGTCCGATGATCATTGCCTGGCAGCGAGAGGGAGCGGTCAGCCTGAAGGCGAAGAAGG
>JAGRJL010000292.1:2736-6810 GCA_020442775.1 Lysobacterales bacterium
CTGGGCAGCGGCATCATGCTGGTCGTCGCGATCTGGCTTTGGCGTCGTCCCTTGCCAAGCGGTGAGCGGGACTCGGCCTCCTCACCCTGATTTTCCCGGCATCCCGGAAGGCGAGTTTGATCCTCAGCGCACTACACGTGTTACCCGGTCCTCAAAGGTCACTGGATGGGCGCCGGTTTCGGGGTCGGGCTGCCCGCTGCGAATGGCCCACAGATAGTGATCGCTGCCGTTGTAGCGAATGGTGGACCAGTTGTCCGGCCGCAGGCCCTCGCCGGTGAAAAAATAGCCCTGCAATTCGATCGTGTGGTTGTCTTCGCTGAGCTCCAGCTTGACCAGATTCTGCAGCGGAAAGCTGCTGGTCATCCCGATCATTTCGAAGCGCTGGTCGCGCTCGTTGTAGCCGAAGTAGAAGACGTACTCGCGGCGCTTGCCGTTGTGTGAGTTTCCTTCGGATTCGCAGCGGATGTAGCGCTGATCCAGGGCGTAGCGGCAGGATCGGGTGCCGGTCTCCCGGTAGGGGCCGTTGACCTGCTGATCATCAAACTGCCAGTCGCCGATTAGCCAGTCCAGTCTGCGGATCTGCTCGCCAGGCTCGGCGGTCGCTGGGCTGCACACACCGATCAGGGCAAATGCGAGGCCTCGCAGGCGCATCGTCTGGCTCCGGGTGAAGGGGAAGCCTTGACCCTATCCGCCAGCGCCGCCCGGGCTGCCCGAATCGTGCGCGTTCGGGGCTCAATGTTCAGTGCTTGGGCCGTGTATGGGCTCCGGCGCGGTGAGCGGAATCCGGATCGTAAAGCAGGTCCCTTCGCCGGGCGCGGATACCAGTTCGATGGTGCCACAGAGGAGCTGAGTGACCAGATTGTGGACGATATGCAGTCCCAGTCCGGAGCCGCCGCTGCCTCGACGGGTAGTGAAGAAGGGATCGAAGGCCCGCGCCCGGACTTCTTCATTCATGCCCTGGCCGTTGTCGCTGAACTGCAGCATCACCTGATCCCCATCGCGCCAGACCTTGAGCGTCATCGACCCGCTTTCACCCTCGGCAAAGGCGTGCGTGACTGCATTGGCCAGCAGGTTGGTCAACACCTGGAACAAGGCGCCGGGGTAGGTATCGACCCGCAGACCGGGCTCATAGGACAGCTCGAATTGCTGGCCGCTGCGGCGGATCATCGGGCGCAGCGCCAGCCGCACTTCCTCCAGATAGGCGCCCAGCTCGAACTGACGGCGCTGATCGCTGCTCTGATCAACCGAGACCTGCTTGAAGCTGGCAACCAGGGCGGCAGCACGATCCAGACTGCGCAGGATCAGCTTGGTGCCTTCCTCGACTTCGCCTTTCCACAATTCCATTCCGCTACGGGTGAGCTCGCCCTTGCGCAGCTTTTCCGCGCTCTTGCGGGAGACCTCATCCAGATGGGATGCCGCGGTCACCGCAATGCCGATGGGCGTGTTGATTTCATGGGCAACACCGGCCACCAGCTGCCCCAGGGAGGCCATCTTTTCTGCCACCACCAGCTGCTTCTGAGTGCCCTGGAGTTCGCTCAGCGCGGACTCTGCGCGATCCTTGGCGCCCTGCAGTTCGCTGGTGCGCTGTGCGACCAGGGTTTGCAGACCGTGGGCGCGCTGCTGAATTCGCAGCGTACGCCAGCGCACCAACCAGTAGGTCAGCACCAGCAAAGTCAGCACCGCCAGCGCCAGGGCCCAGTTGGTTTGCCAGAAGGCCGGCTGCACCTGCAGCGGAATGCTCAACGCGTCGCTCCAGGCGCCCTGGCGTCCGCGTACCCGCAGCTGCAGCTCGTAGCGCTTGGGCCACAGGTTGTTATAGGTCGCGATCCGCCGGTCGGCGCCGACCTCGGTCCATTCGTTGTCCAGACCCAGCAGTCGATAGGCGTAGCCCAGTTCATCCGGCGCCGAGTAGTCCAGTCCGGCAAAGCTCACCGAGACCCGGTTGTGTTGCGGCTCCAGCACGATGCCGCGCTCTGGCTCCCCCAGCCAGTGCTGCTGTCCGCCGGTCTCCAGCCCGGTGATCAGCAGCGGCGGACGGTAGCTCCAGCGCTGATAGCTGGCCGGGTCGATGATCAGCAATCCGCGGGTGCCACCGAAGACCAGCAGGCCGCTTTCCAGTCGGCTGCCGGCGCCTGCCGAGACGCTGCCGATGTCCACCCCATCGGCCAGGCTGATTTCATCAATGCTCTCGGCGGCGACGTCAATGATCCCGGTAGGACCCCACAGCCGGCCAAGGTGATCGGTCAGCAGCTGCTGGCCGATGCCCTGGGGCAAATCGCCCAGTCGCTTGCCGAAGTCCTCAAATATCGGCTGCTCGCCGTTCCATCCGGTCAGCCGTGCAATCCCTCGCGGACCGCTGCACCACAGGACACCGTGGTCATCCACCTGCAGATCGGTCACCGCGCGCAGCGGGGCCTCGGTCGAATCGACTGGCTGTAGATGGCCCAGATCCTTGCGCCACAGCAGCAGCGCGTCCGGGGTGCTCGCCCAGATCCGGCCGTCGGGATCCTCGGCCAGGCTCCAGATTGCATCGGTGAAGCGTTCGCCATTGGCGAGCGGCAGTTCGATGGCCTCGCCATCCGGGCTGTCGATGCGCGCCAGTCCCGCCTGGATGCCGACGAACAGGCTGCCGTCGCTGGCCGCCAGCAAGCGCCGCACCGGCCCGCGGCGCAGGCTTTGCACCGGAATCGAGAAATCATCGCTGTCGGGGCGGTAGCGCTGCAGGCCGGACTGCTGGGTGCCGACCCAAAGGGTGCCGTCGGTGGTCCGCGCCAGCGCGCGGATGGTGCCGTCGCGCAGGCCATTGGGGTTGTCAGGATCTGGCGGATAGCTGCGGATCAGTCCGTTGTCCAGATCGAACAGATCCAGACCCTCGTTGGTTCCGATCCACAATCGTCGCGGTCCATCCGGGAGGGTGCTGAAGATATCCGGAGAACGCAGGCCCTGACTGCCTTGTTTCTCCGCGCGCAGGGTGGCGAAGGCTTCGCCGTTCAGCGGGTTGTGACGCTGCAGCCCGCCACCCCAGGTGCCGATCCAGACGATGCCCGAAGCGTCCTTGGAAGGCGCGACCAGCCGGTCGGAGGCCAGCCCGCCGGGAATCGAAAGATCACTGCGAATGTGTTTGGTCACCCGGTCCGACCGCGCGTCGATGACGTCGATGCCGCCGCCGTAGGTGAAGACCCACACCTCACCGTTGCGAACCTCTGCGAATCCGGAGATCCAGGGGTGTGAGACCCCTTCCTCGCCGACGTAGAAGCGCTTGATCGAATGGTTGGCGGGGTCGTAGACGGCGGCGCCGCTGGTCTGGGTGGCGACCCACAGTCGTCCGTCGGAAGCCTCCAGCAGGCCGTAGACATACTGACGGTAGAAGCCCTGGGGGTCGTCCGGGTCGGAGCGAACGCTCTGGAAAGCCTGGCCTCCTGCTGCGCGCCGCTGGAGGCCGTTGCCGGTGCCTATCCAGAGATTGCCGGCCCGGTCCAGCAACAGCGCACGCACCGTCTCATGGGCAATGGCGTCGGGGTCGTCGGCTGCCGGCGGAAAGTGCTCGAAGCATCGACTGGCGGGATCCCAGCGCGCCAAACCGGCATTGCCCATGCCCACCCAAACCTCGCCGCCGATGCCTTCGGTCATCGACACCGCCGCGCCGCTGGGCAATGCACAGCCATCTTCGCCCACCGGCAGGCGCTCGAATCGGTCCATCCGCGGGTCATACACCGACAGTCCGGCCGCCTGCGTGGCAACCCACAGTCGACCGTCCGAATGGGCCAGCAGCGCGCGTATATAGTCGTCGCCCAGCGAACTGGGGTCATCCTGGTCGTAGCGGTAGCGGCGCAGTTGATAGCCGTCGTAGCTGACCAGACCCTCGGTGGTGCCCAGCCAGATCAGTCCGCGGGTGTCCTGCGTGGTGATGGTGACGATGCCGTTGGAGATGCGGTCGGTGCCGGGTACGGTCTGGAAGTAGGGCAGCGCGAAACGGCTGCCCGCCACAGCCGGTGCCGCGAAGCACAGCCACAGGGCCACAATCCGGACTAACACCGCGTGCTCATGATCACTGGCGCCCCAGTCAGGGTGGGA
>JAGRJL010000293.1 GCA_020442775.1 Lysobacterales bacterium
CCAGCTGGAGCAATCCGGCGGGCCGCACTTCCGCGTGCTCTACCTGCGCCAGATCATTCACGGCTTTCGCGGCGAATGGGCGCAGCAGAATGCGCTAATGGACGAGCTGCTGGTGCTGGCCAACCCCAACGACCCGCTGACCCCGGCACTGGTCGCCTGGTCGCATGCGCGCACCGATTGCGCGCGCGCCCTGCAGGTCCTGCAGGATCATTACCCTGCCCTGTTTGAAAACCCCTCCGGCATGTCACCGATTCAGGTGCTCGCCGCCCGGGTCGGGGTCTATTGTCTGCAGCGCAGCAATCAGGCAGATCAGGCCAGTGAGCTGCTGGCGGCCTACCGCGCCACCATCGAGCGAATCCGGGTGCAGCAGGGCCCCTGGATCGTCGCCGGCGACGAACACGCCGCCGCTCATGCGCTGGCCGGCGAGGACGACCTTGCGGTGCAGGAACTGACCCGGCTGGTCGACTCCGGCTGGCGCTACTACTGGTGGCAGCTGCACAACCGGGTCGAATACCAGCACCTGGCCACCCGCGCCGACTTCATCGAGATGCAGCAAAAGCTGCGCGCGGGGGTGGCCAAGGAACTGGCGTATTTTCGCCAGCATCGCGATCAGGCGCTGTTCTAGACTGGATCTCGCGGAGCTTTGGGAAATTAATCCAGATCTGTCACCAGACCGATTGTGCGCGGGAAGCCGCATCTCCTGACTCATTCAAAGCCATCGGCATGGATGGGGTCGACGACGATCTCGGTGTAGCGCGGCCCGTCGCTGCGCACTACCCGAATCAAGTCGAAGCTGACCGCCGCATTGTCCACGCCGAAGCCGAATGTGCCTGCCGAAAGCGCCTGCGGCAGACACTGGTTCTGGCCGCTAATTGCGGGCGGGCAAACCGATACGCCGTTGATCTCCAGCTCGATGACGCCGTTCTCCGCATCGTAGGAAAGCGCCAGCGCATACTCCGTGTTGGGCAGGATATCGGCCGCGTACAGCCGCAGTACTTCGTCAGCGCCGTTGCGACGCTGCACCAATCGCCACTGGTCGCGAAACTCATCCATGCTCAGATAGATGTGATTGTCCGCGTCCAGATACCAGGCGTAGATGATGCCCAAGCCCTTGCCGAACAGATCCTGCCTGACCGCGGTTTCGATCTGGCACGCCAGGCAGCCGGGAAAGGCGGGCTGAGCAAGGATGGTCTGGACCTCGGTACTGGCACCGCGCAGACGGGTCCCGGATTCACTCCAGGCTGCGGGATCGGATTCCACCCAACCGGTAGGCTTTTGGCCGTTATCGAAGTGATCGAAAAAGACCGCTTCCTGGAAGATCTGCAGATTCTCCAGGGTGTTGCAGCGCCCCGGCGCGGGGTTGTTGCAGTCGCCGGTTGCATCGCTCAGCGGCGCAACCTCGATGTTGACGGTAGTCGCACCAACGCCGGACACGCCCGGACTGTTATCAATGCTCAGCCAGCTCTGATCGGTAACAGGCGAAACCAACAGGTTCCAGGTGGCGCCAGCGCAGATGCCCACATCGCCGTCCAGCTGCACCGTCTCCACCAGCACTTCCGCGGTGCCGCCCACCGGATAGAAAGACAGTTCCGACGGCGTCAACCGCAGCTCGCAATTCAGCCCTGCCTGGCGCACCTCATAGCTGCTCTGGTCCTCCTGCACCGAAGTAAACTCCAGGAACGCGCTACGGGTCTGACCAAGCATCTTGCTGCCCGATTTGGGCGGGACATTGGACGCCGCTTCGAGCTCAACGTAACCCGTGTCGTCTGCGCTGCAGCCTGTCAGCGCCGTTTGTGGCCCGTTACGGTGCTCAGTCAGGGTTAGCCAGTCGTTGGCTCCGGTACCAAAGTTCAGCTCGCTGCTCCAGCTGCAGGTTGCAGGGTCGTGGTTGCGCACACAGGCAAAAGCCACGCCGCCTTCCACCGCGAAGTCCACCCGATCGGAGTTGTCCGGTAAGGTCACCTGCGGCAGGTCGGTGCAGGCATCGTCGTTGACAATGCGCACGATGGCGGTGCTGAATTCGGCGTTCAGGGTCAGATCCTCGGCGTCAAACAGTTCAACGCTGAAGTTCTTCTCCAACTCCTGCAGGGCGTTGTCCATGATCTCGACGCTGACCACCGCTTCCCTGCTGCCGGCCGGGAACTGCGCTTCGCCAGTCACCGGTTCGTAGTCCGTTCCCGCAACCGCCGGAACCGAGGTCACCGGGTTGCCGTAAGTGGTTCCGTCCACAGTGCGGAACCGCACCGAGCCGTCAACCTCTTGCACCTCTTGCAGCGTCAGTCTGATCTGCACGGTGGAGTTTGGCGTCACCGGTGGGGAGACACTCGGACAGCTGCCGTCGACGACCTCTGCGCCACTTTCGCAAATCGACACGTTGCTGGCGATGATCGTTTGAGGCGGATCGTTGTCGATGATCACGCCGATAGCCTGGCGTTTGACCAAGACCGCATTGGTGGCGGAAAACAGGTTCAGGAAGAAGGTTTCGCTGTCTTCGTAGATCCTGTCTTCTTCCACCGGTACCGGCACGAACTGCGAGGTGGACCCGTTGCTGAATTGCAGGGTGCCGGTGGTACGGGTGTAGTCGCTGAGGAAGCTGGCGGTATCGTCCTCGGTGAGATAGCCCACAGTGGGCACCACGCCGCTGAGCGGATGGGCCTTGCTGGCGCTGACGGTAAATGTGCCGGTTGCCTCTAGCGGTCCCTCCAGAATGCCGATGTCGTTGACCGACAGCTCCACCGGTCGGCTGAAGCGCCGCGCACTGACCACTTCAATGTCAGCGGAAGCGGACGGATCGGGATCCCCGGCCCATACCGCCAGCATGTCGCCATCGCGATATTGAGCGATCGCGGCGCGACTCTGATTGCCCACGGTGCGATCGTTGGCCGGGAACTGGCCGACGAAGGTGAATTCAGGTTGCGCCGAGTCGCGGTGCAGCCAGCGCATCGCGACATCCTGCGGCCGACCGCCCGCGTTGCCTTTGGCGACCAGCGGTTGGGCCGCCGCTTCGTCGCCCGCGGCGATCGTAGTTGTAGTCCTACGGAACTTCTCGGCAGACAGGCCTGTCTGCTGCGCACAGGTCTGACAAGGCGGTGACGCACAGAGTTGTTCGAAGCGGATCTCGCTGTATCCGCCGTTGCCACTCAACTCCATGATGGCGCAACGGTTCAAGCTTCCGACGTTGCGCTGCACCTGCACGTCAATCGTTCGATCGGGGCCATCATCCATGATCAGATCGCGCGAGGTATCTCTCGCAAAGACGTACCAGCCACTGCTGGGCAGTTCAGGGTTCGGAATCAATCGCGCCGAAATTCGGCATCCGGACCGGTCGACAGTAGTGCCGTTGAGGTTGGACGTCTTGCAGATCGCCCCGCCCGCCGGAACGACATTGCTTTGGCAGGAACCGAAAAAATCGTTGGGTGGCGGGTTGAATCCCGCACAGGCGGTTTCGCTTTCGTTCCAGGCGACAGCGACATGACCCTGCAGATCGAGTGCGGAGATGACGGGACGTCGACGCACAAACATCCGGTGCAATGGCGGCGCCGGATTGGCAGTGGACACCTCCCTCAAGCCTCCCAAAGGGGCGCCGCTCGCAGTGAAACGCTGCGCCACGATCCGCGAATAGCGCAGTGGGTCGTCGCTGGTCTGGTACTTGTTCAATTCCCAGGCAACCCAGGCGTTGCCCTGGACGTCCACCGACACGTCCGGGTCGTGGACGGTCCTCTGAATCGTGTCATCCACGGGCCGAATCACCACCGGGCCGCCGAGGGCCAGGCCGGCCGGATCGAAGGGTGCCAGCATCAGCGCGCCATCGGCGCGTCGGTAGACTATCGTTACCGCACCGCTGTTGGGATTCAGCCCAATCCGCGGACGGGCAAATGCCTCGGCGCTATTGGTGACGAAGGCAGCCGGTTCGGTCGGGCTGAGCGCCACCAGCGACCATTCGCCTGGCGGCCCGCTCCTGTCGATATCGAACAGCGCGAAATGGACGCTGTTGTCGTCGGTGCTCATGGGCGCCGTCGGCAGCGTTTGATCCTCGGGATTGCGGTCATCGGCAAAAACCAGCGCGAAGCGCCCAAAGGGCGTCGCCGCCGTGTGCACTGTGTCCGGTGCGCGGTCTATGCGAGCGGTGTAGTCCTCGAACAAGACCTCGGCAAGATTCAAACTCGCGGTCGGCGCGTCGAAGGCGGCCGACATCGGCTGTGGCGCAGCATTGGAAAGCGGCTGGTAGATACGGTAGAGAAATTCCTTGCGATAGTTGAGGCTGCCGCCGATGGGCTGAATGTCAAAGCGCGGGATTACCACCACGAAGACCCCATCGCCCACCGCTGCCACACTGGGCGACCCCAGACGGGGCAGAAAATCCCCGGGGCTACGGTCCAACTGCAGAAGCAACTGCCGATTGGCCAGCGGCGAATCAATCTCGCGGTCGGTGACTACGCTCATGTACGCCCGATCGGCATCGGCCGAGCGTTCCAGCCAGACGATCGCCTGTTGCCCGGGCGGCGCCTGAAACGGCGGCACCGTCGGCAATTCCAGCGCCGCAGTGGCCGGCCCATAGGGGATCTCGAAATCTGGGGCAGGCGGATTGACCCCGTCGTAGAAGTCCTGCGCGGGTCCCAGTGGCGGAACCACTTGAGCCTGTGCCACGGCACACACGAAGATTGCAAACAGCACGCTCGAAAGGCGATTCATTGCACCAACTCCTGGTAGGCCAACCGATAACCGGCAGCAGCGGCAGAAAAGCGACCGGCGTTGTACAGCGCGTCTGCCGAGCGCAGCAGATCCCGCGCTCCGCCTTCGGGCAAACCAGCAGCGACGCTGGAATTGATCGCATCGGCAACAATCTCGCGCACCGTTTCCAGCCGACCACCGGCGCTCGCCGGCAGGCTCAGGACCAGAGGTAGATCGCCACTGCTTGCCCCCAGCTGCTGCTGTACCTGCAGCCGATCAAGCTGATCCTGGAAGCGCGCCCGCCGCTCCCCGTCCTCGTCCAGTCCACCTCGAATCTGCGCAATCTCATCATTGGTTTCGTCCAGGCGCTCTGTGAACTCGGATTGCAGATCGTCAAAATCGTCGACACGTCCGAAGTCGGCCTGGGTTTGGTTGATCGCCGGCACCAGTTCATCGAGGGTGCGCCGACGAATGTCGGCTAGCGTGGCGGATTGAGCGCGCTTGATCTGCGCTCCCAGAGTGCCGGTAGCCCAACCGCTCATATGCTCGTAGTGGTCGGCCAGGCAAGTGTAGGCACTGGTTTCCAAAATGCCTTTGAGTGGTTCCAGCCCGATCTTCACCAACGGCAGGTTGCCGCAGGGTCCGATGCATGCGAAGTCGACACAGCCAAGACCATCGCAGATGCCCTGCAGCACCACCACCGTCGCTTCGAGCGCAAATTGCACGGTCACGATGGCAGAAAACTCGGCATTGCTAAGGCACAAGCCGGCCCCTTTGGACAGCTTCGCCGCACGCTGATTGGATATGACTCCGGTCGCAATCTGGTCGGCGGCGTGCACCATCAACGGCTCCAATCTTGGATAATCGCCAAGCAGTTGACAGGACAAATCGCGCAGCTCCGGATCCCCACGCAACAGCCGCGAGCGCCAGATCTCCAGACCCTGCGCCGATCGACCACCAAGCCGGTCGCTCTCGCCGATCACCGTCGAAAGATTGACCATGAAACTGACCAGTTCATGCTCGTCCACCGCGGGGCAGTTCGCGCCAGCGGGGGCAATGCTGGCTGTGGCCAGAGCCCAGCCGAGTATCAACGTGCGCATCAGCTGGCCCTCCCGATCTTGGCCACGGGTAGGGCTTGCAAGGCCTTGTAGGCATCTCGATAGGCCTGATAGGCGTCGAGATAACGTGCCGCGTTGTAGGACTGGTCGCCACGCCGGAAGTGCTCCAAGGCAGCATCCACGGGGGCCCCGCCGTCGCTGAGCGCAGCCAGCCGCGTGGCCACCAGCTCACGCACCTCTACCAACATCCCGCCGGCCGATGGTGGTAGCAGCAGCAGATGAATGATGGCTTCACCGGCCAGGGTCTGTTCAATCAGCTGAGCCAGCGCATCGGCTTCATTGGCGGCCAGCTGTTGCGCGTTGGCGTCGATGCTCAGTCGCAAATCGGCGAGTTGACTATTGACCCCCGCGCTGCTGCCCTCCAGCTGCGTTGCCCCGCTGCGAAAGCCTCCTTCGATCAGGGATCTGAAGGAGTCCACGGCTGGTTCGGTAATGATCTCCCTGGCCACATCAACAATGCCGCCAATGGAGAACCCCAGCTGCTCGGAAATCTCAGTCGTTGCATCAACGACTTGGACCCGCGTTCGACTCATCCAGAGTTCGTGCTCGCTGACTCCGCACTGATCGTCAATGGTCAGATCCAGCTCAATGGGGGCACTAATCAAGCGCAACGTTGGAGGCGGCACGCACAGGCCCACGCACAACGGGCCGGTCAGAAACGACGACAGGCAGCTGGCGGCGTCACAAAAGCCATCGGCCACGTGAGTCAGAGTGTCGAGTGCCCTAACCACGCCCATCCGAGCGAAGAATGCGCCTCGACTGAGACATTCGCTTTCGGATCGATCTACCGCTGCCGCTTGTGCCAGCAGGTGCGGCAGATCCGGCCGCGCGCTCAGGAATGCGCAAATCTGCTCGACCGCCGCAACATCGGCATGGCGCAGCTTGGCCACTGCGTCTTGCCCCAGCTGCCGGGGTAGCGCAGTGTCCTCATGCCCACGACTCAGCACGCCTTCCAACCCGTCGGCGAAGCTCTCCAGCAACTGCCGCGCATGGTTGGGATTGCGGCAGGGGTCAAGGATTGCAAAGACCGGTGGGACGGCAGCCGGATCGGTGAGCCAGGAGAAATCGTCCTGAGCGTCCGCCGTTTTCGCGCAGAAGACGCAGCAGAGAATGAGAAGAGTACGCCTGAGGGCATCCGGTATGCGCATCGTGCCTTCCTTCCATACAGCCAGGGCAATTGAAGGCTAGCGGTTGGAATCAATCCGCACCTGCGCGAACTCTAACGGGATCTATTGTGATCAAAATCAATTAGATAAGTGGATTCTAAAGGGCGCAGGCGAAGACCACATGCAACTGGTATCCCGCTGGCGGAGTGAATTCAGCGGGTGATCGGGATATCGGCGGGAGTCGCGGCCGCCAATTGCGTCGCCGATGTTCTTGAATGGCGCGCTGCCCCAGGGGCGCCCCCAGCGCCTCCCCAGCCAGACGAGGGCATGGCCCCTACGCTGCAAGCGCCTGTGCCGCAGGTTCCATGCTTTCTCCACCGATAACGTCGACCAGCCTGCCAAAATGTGGCCATGAAGTGGTCGATCATCCGCGCCTTGGGAACCCTGACAGTCCTGCTGCTGACAATGGGCGCTTGCCCGGCGAGTGAACAATCCAGCCAGAACCAGCTGATCGCGGCAGCGGAAAACGCGCAGGGAGCACCCCGGGTGGACGCGCTCAACGCACTGTCCAAGAGCTACTGGGGCGTCTCCGCATCCGAAGCTCGGGAGCACGCCGAACTGGCGCAAGTGCTCGCACGCTCGATCGAATACGCCGCCGGTGAAGCCGCTGCCTGGCGCAATATCGGGATTGCGCACTGGTATGAGGCGGACTACGAGGCTGCGCTGGCAGCGTCGCTGAAAGCGCGCGAAATCTACCAGCGCATCGGCGACGATCGCGGCGAAGCGGGCACCATCAGCACCATTGCCACCATCCTGATGAACACCGAGCGCATTGATCAGGCGATCGCGCTCTACCGCGAGGCCATCCCGATTGCCGAGCGTGCCGGGGATCGTAATCGGCTGGGGATCATCTACAGCAACCTCGGCACCGCCCATCTGGGCCTGGAGCAGCCGCAGGCGGCGTTGGACTATCTGGAACAGGCCTTGCCCGTCCTGCGCAGCGATGGCAGCGACCGCGACGTGCTGACCTGCCTGGCCAATATTGGCGGCGCCTATCGCAGGCTGGGTCAGTTCGACCGGAGCCTGGCGGTCAACCGGGAGGTACTTGAACTGGCGCAGAAGATTGGCAATCACGAACGGATCGCCGAAGCGATGGCCGACCTCGGCCAGGCCAGCATGGGCCTGGGCGAGATGGCGCAGGCACGCAACTGGTTCCAACGGGCGCTGGACTATTCCGTAGAACACGAACTCAAGCGCACCGAAATGACCACTCTGGAGTCAATGGCGACCCTCCTCGAACGCCTGGGCGATCCGGCCGGCGCGCTGAACGCCTACAAGCGCCATAGCGCGCTGCGAGCCGAGGCGATCAACGCCGAGAGCGCCAAGGCGATGGCTGATCTGCAGGTCCGCTACGAGACCGTGCAGAAGGAGCGCGAGATCCAGATTCAGCGGCTACAGATCGAACGCCAGCAGGCGCAGCAGCTGACCCTCGCCCTGCTGCTGGTCGCCGCGCTGATCGGCACCGCAGTGATCCTGCGGCTTTACCAACAAAAGCGCCGCGCGGTGATCGAACTGGATCTGCTCTCGCGCACCGATCCGCTCACCGGGGTGGCCAACCGCCGGGCGGTCAGGGCGCTGACCACCCAGCTCGACCAGGCGCAGCGTGATGTCGGCCATGGCGTCATCCTGTTCGATATCGATCATTTCAAACGGATCAATGACCGCTACGGCCACGACAGTGGCGACCACGTGCTCAAGGGGGTCGCCACTACCCTGTCCGCCGCTGTTCGCAGCAGCGATATGGTTGGCCGCTGGGGCGGCGAGGAATTCGTGATCGTGGCGCCCAATACTGATGAACTGGCGCTGAGTGGACTGGCTGAACGCTGCCATCGGGCGGTGTCAGCACAGGATTTCGTGGTCAATGGAAAGGCGCTGCGAGTGACCGCGACTGCCGGCTGGACGCGGTGCGGGGCGGAGGAATCATTCGACAGCGCGCTCAAACGCGCTGACCACGCGCTTTATAAAGGCAAGAATGCCGGACGCAATCGACTGGTCGCCGCCTAGCGCAGACCGCGCTGCTCCCGATCCACCGAAAGCCCGCAACCCGGCTTACGCCGCGACGATGCTGACGCGCCAGGTCGTTGTCCGTGACAGCGAAAGCTCGAAATCGTGACTACCAACGATTCACGCAGTGGAACAGCGGAGCGTTGCGTGCGCAGCGGTCGCCAATGCACTCAGCCTGGATTCAGACAGCCCCGAATTCACCGAGAACCGCTACGGGCGGTCTGCCTATTCAGGGTTTGAAGCGATGGCAAGCACGGACGTCATGTGTCCCACTGCGTCCTTTTGTGCCTCGGCGAATACGCATCCGGGGCAATGAATGACCAAAATTGTCCGGAAATGTTTCCAGGATGTTCATATATTGTCAGCAATTGAAACTCAAAAGCGACGACCTGTAACTGTAATAATTAATCCTTGCGCTAGCACATTTTCTTCGAGTAGGGTCGCCGGGTTCGCAAATCTTGTGACCAGGGGAACTCAACCAGAACTGATCCCAAAGCACTGATTTTCAGTGTGTTTGGCAGAAAAGTTTTGAATTTTATTCAAGGGGAGAATTTGTATGCGAGGTACTTCATGTGCGGCGACTCTTGCGGTTGCCATTGCCAGTGTCCTGTCCACGCCGGTCGTCGCTCAGAGCGTTGGCACCGAGCGCGTCATCGTGACCTTCGCGCCCGGAGCAGCTAACAGCGGTCGCCAGGCTGTTCTGGCTCAAGGTGGCTCAATCAAGCGCGATCTGTCGCGCTACAACGCAATCGCCGTGTCCATGCCCGCTGCAGCCGTCAACGGGCTGATGAACAACCCGCATGTGCAATCGGTCGAAGTTGACCAACCGCGTTACCTGATGTCGCTCTACAACGACGACGCTGGTGACCCGACCACCACCCAGCTGCGGCCCTACGCCGTCTATCAGTCACAGGCTAACCAGCTCTCGCTGAACCTGGGCAATGCGAAGAAGGTCTGCGTGATCGATTCCGGCCTCGCCTACACCGGTCAAGGGGAGACCGGCGGACCGAATCTGGACTTCGACAG
This sequence comes from Lysobacterales bacterium, assembly GCA_020442775.1. GTDB lineage: Bacteria > Pseudomonadota > Gammaproteobacteria > Xanthomonadales > SZUA-5 > SZUA-5. Next base: position 9,986 of record JAGRJL010000293.1, read on the forward strand.
CAACAACATCACCGGCAGCGACAGCCCTGACGGCGGCACCGGCCTGTGGTCCGAGGACGGTGGCGTGCACGGCACCCACGTGGCCGGCACCATTGCGGCGCTGGACAACGGCTTCGGCGTCATCGGCATGGCCCCGGGCAACCCGATGCACATCGTCAAGGTGTTCAACGATGCAGGCTGGGGTTACTCGTCCGATCTGGCCTATGCAGCGGCTGATTGCGAAGCCAACGGCGCCAAGATCATCTCCATGAGCCTGGGCGGCGGCGGCGCCAACAACACCGAGCGCAACGCCTTTGACCAGTTCACCGCCAATGGCGGCCTGGTCCTGGCCGCAGCGGGTAATGACGGCAACAACGTCCGCTCCTATCCCGCCGGCTACAAGTCGGTGATGATGGTTGGCGCCAACGACGCCGACAACCAGATCGCCGATTTCTCCCAGTTCCCGTCCTGCACCGTGACCAGCGGTCGTGGTCGCAACCAGACCACCGAAACCAATGACGGCTACTGCGTGGAAGCCACTGCCGGCGGCGTGGACACCCTGTCCACCTACCCGGCTGGCGCTGCCACCCTGTCCTCGCTTGAGGCCGGCGGCACTGGCTACGCCTCTTCCGCGATGGAGAATGCAGGCTCTGCCTCTGGCGCCACCTACTTCATGGGCACCGCCGAGTCACCCAATCCGGGCGCAGGTGGCAAGATCTGCGTGATCGATCGCGGCGTGATTTCCTTCCACGACAAGGTGCTCAACTGCCAGAACTCCGGCGGCATCGGCGCGATCATCATCAACAACGAGCCGGGCATGCTCTACGGCACCCTCGGCACCCCCAACAACACCTCGATCCCGGCCGTTGGCACTCGCCAGGAAGATCGCGCGGCACTGCTGGCTGCGGGTTCGGCGAGCATCAACATCGGCACCGGCGATTACGGTTACCTCAGCGGCACCTCGATGGCGACTCCGGGCGTCTCCGGCGTGGCTGCGCTGGTCTGGTCGAATCATCCGACCTGCACCGGCACCGAGATTCGTGACGCACTGAAGGCGACTGCCGAAGATGCGGGCGCGTCCGGCAAGGATGTCTACTTCGGCTACGGCATCGTCAAGGCCAAGGCCGCCAGCGACTACCTGACCGCCAACGGCTGCGCCGGCGGCAACGGCGGTGGCGGTGGTGGCGGTGGCGGCGGCAACGATCCGACTGCCGACGGCAGCCGCGGTCGCGGCGGACGTGAGCTCACCGTCAACTGGGCCAACTTCAGCACCGGCACGGTGGACATCACGCTGAACGCCTCGTCCTTCAATACCGCGAACGATGGCACTGCAACCTTCAGCGTCGACAAGAACACCACCTACACCGTGACCGTTTGCGAAGCGGGATCAACGACGGTTTGCGCGCCGTCATTCACCCTCTGATCGGCTGAGCTATCGCTAAACTTGAACCCCGGCCCTCACCGGCCGGGGTTTTTTTTGCCCGCATTTTGCGAGTCCCGGAATTTGCCAGAGCGATGCCCACGCACCACACTGGCCTCGGTGGACTGCGGTCATCGCCCAAGCTCCCACACCCTGGATACCATGAGCCAATTCATCGCCGTCTACGAAAACATGCTGAGTGCGGATTTCTGCCGGGCCTCGATCAGCAAGTTTGAACACAGCTCGCACCAGTTCCGCGGACGCACCGGTCAGGGGGTGGACCCGAGCAAGAAAAACAGCAGCGATATCACCCTGAACCAGCACCCCGATGAATGGGGCGAAACCATCCTGGCGCTGCAGAAAGTGGTTCTCAACGGATTGATCCGATACGTGCGCGAACACCCCTTCTTGCTCGCCGGGGCGATTTCGATGCAGTCCCGCGGCGCCGATGGGCGCCCGCGCGAGATCACTCACGATGTGGTGTCGCAGCGAAGCGATGCCGAATTGACCCAGATGATCGGCGCGGCCTACAG
>JAGRJL010000294.1:0-3904 GCA_020442775.1 Lysobacterales bacterium
TGGGCTTGTCTGCCGCTTCCCAACGGGTCAGGGTCAGCACCTCGCCGCGACCGCTCAGGTCCACGCGCAAGGCATTGAAGGGCGCCAGCGTCGCCAGACGCTCGCCGCTACCCCCGCGTACCTGCCTTGCGACCGCCGCTAGCCGCCCATGCTCCAGGGTCAGCAGATCAACCAGCAGACTGCGCTCGCCGTGAGCGCGACGGTGCAACAGGTAAGCCGCTTGATCGTTCAGCCGCACCGATGAGCATGCTCAGCTATTCAGCCCGAGCTCGCGCAGGGCAGCTTCATCCTCTACCCAGTCGCGGCGAACCTTGACCCACAGTTCCAGATGGACCGGACCATCGAACAGCGTCTCCATCGCACGCCTCGCCGAGGTTCCCACCTGCTTCAATCGTTCGCCGCCGCGCCCGATCACGATGCCCTTGTGCCGCTCCTGGCCCACCCAGATGGTAGCGGCGATCCGCCGAAGGGAACCGTCCAGCTCAAACTTCTCGGTGACCACAGCGGTTGCGTAGGGGATCTCGTCACGGAGTTGGCGCATCAACTGCTCACGGACCAGTTCCCCGGCCAGAAAGCGCTCGGAGCGGTCGGTCAAAGTGTCGGCGTCGTACAGCGGCGGACTCACCGGCAGCCGCTTTGCCAGATCCTGCAACCACCCCCGAACGCCGTCCTGTCTTTCAGCGGAAACCAGATGAACTTGTTCAAAATCAGCAAGTTCTGAAATAGTCTTCAGATATGGCAGCAGCTTCTCACGATGCTTGTGCAAATCAATCTTGTTGACTACCAGGCTATACGGCCGGCCACTGGCCTGGACCTGTCGAACCATGAATCGATCATCGTCGCTGAGGCGCATGGCCTCGACCACGAGGCAGACCATGTCCACTTCGTCGAGGGTCGCCTGGACACCGCGATGCATGTGCCGGTCCATCGCGTGACTGGGCCGACTGAGCAGCCCCGGCGTATCGACAAAAGCGATCTGCCAGTGATCCTCGGTGACTACTCCCAGCACCCGCTGTCGGGTTGTTTGCGGTCGCGGCGAGACGACCGCGATATGCGCACCCACCGCGGCGTTGAGTAGCGTCGACTTGCCGACGTTGGGTCGCCCTACCAGGGCAACGTGACCTGCATGGAAGCTCATCTGATCCGTTTCGGTCATCTACGCAGCGCCTTGAGGAGTGCCGCAGCAGCGGCCTGTTCTGCGGCCCGCCGGCTGCTGCCACGGCCCTCGCAGCTCAGTGGCGGCTCGGTGACGGCGCAGGCAGCAATGAAGGTCTTCTGATGGTCCTGACCGACGGTATCCACCAATTCGTACTGCGGCAGCGCCAGTCCCTTGCCCTGAAGCCACTCCTGTAGCTGGGTCTTGGCGTCCTTGGCCGGTAATTGCGGACTCTTGCTCAGCCGGTCGCCCATCAGCTGCACCACCACGCGATAGGCCTGATCCCAGCCGTGGTCGAGGTAGATCGAGGCGACCACGGCTTCCACCGCGTCCGCCAGGATGGAATCGCGGCGATGCCCACCAGTCTTCAATTCACCCGGACCCAGCCTCAGCGCCTCGCCCAGATCAATTTCGCGAGCAATCTCGGCTAGCGTGGATTCCTGGATCAGCTGCGCGCGCCGCCGAGTTAATTCCCCTTCGCGAGATCTGGCGAAACGCCCATAGAGCTCGATGGTGACGATGCAGTTGAGCACCGAGTCGCCAAGAAATTCCAGGCGCTCGTTGTGAAGCTTGGCGGCACTCCGATGGGTCAGCGCCTGTCGCAGGCGCTCTCCGTCAGGACCGATCTTGAGACGACCGGCAAGCCGCTGAATCGCTGCTTCTGCCGCCTCTTCTGAAACCGCGTTAACCACTGCCGGTCACCGGCCCGCGGCCGCTTCCCGGCCAGAACGCATCAATCGCCGCCGGGATCTTGGCGGTAGAGATCGATGGACTTGTCAAACTTGGCGACCACGTCCAGATTGAAGATCAGCGGCTCGCGCACTTCGTAGGCCACCCGCATGACGTATCCGCCCTTGCGGGTCAGCGTCACGTGATGGCGCTTCACGTTCTTGCTGTAGTTGATGTAGAGATTTCGCGAGAACAGATCCCAGATCTTCTGCGGCGGCATCTTGGCCACGCCTGGCGCAGCCTGGACTGTTTTCATCGAACCGACGACCGCGTAGTACTCTGCGTAGATGGGAAACAGCTTCATTCCAATGAAGGCGAATACTCCCAGTACTGCCAGCACAATAATGAAGCTGATCAGCGTCATGCCAGATTGCCGAGGTGTGCGCATTGCCTGTTACCCCACTTTTGTGCCGATTCGGCTCCAGGAGACGAACCCAGAAAGTTTCCAGTCCCAATGCATCCAGACGAAGAATGCCTTGCCGACCAGATTGCCTTCCGGAACCATACCCCAGACCCGGCTGTCCTCGCTATTATCGCGATTGTCGCCCATCACAAAATAGTGCCCTTCGGGAACGCTCCAGGTCCCTTCCGGGCTTCTGCGCAATCCCATCTGCAGCAACTGATGCTCGACCCCGTCGAGATTCTCCATCAACAGTGCGGCCCCAGTCGATTCGGCATTGCTGCCCTGCCCAACATACCGTCCGACCGGCTGCAGTGCCATCGGCTGACCGTTGATCCAGATCTGCTTGTTCTGGTAGGTGACGGTATCCCCCGGCAGCCCGATCAGGCGCTTGACGTAGTTCACTCCCTCGTCACGAGGCTTGCGGAACACCACGACATCACCACGCTCCGGCTCGCCCACCTCAAGCACCTTGGTGTTGGCCACCGGCAGCCGCAGCCCATAACTGAACTTGTTGACCAGGATGAAATCGCCGATCAACAGGCTCGGAACCATGGAACTGGAAGGAATGGTGAAGGGTTCGACCAGGAAGGAGCGAATCAGCAGGATGATGAACAGTACCGGGAAGAAGGATTTGGAATACTCCACCACCGCGGGTTCCCGATACTCCTCTCCCCCTTCGAGCTCTGCTGCCTTCTTCCGCCCGGCAGCAAAGAACAGTGCGTCAAGCAGCCAGACCAATCCCGAGACTGCCGACAGCACGACCAGAATGAGCGCAAAATCAATGTTCATCATATCCCTTTGTTCTGATCTCCGCCGCTCGCCCGCAGCGGACTGCAGAAGAAAGCGAGGAAGGTCGCGCAGCTTAACCGCGTGGCTGGCGCATCGCTACTTTTCATCCATCTGCAACACTGCCAGGAAGGCTTCCTGTGGAATTTCCACCCGGCCAATCTGTTTCATCCGCTTCTTGCCGGCCTTCTGCTTCTCCAACAGCTTGCGCTTGCGTGATACATCGCCGCCATAGCACTTGGCCAGAACGTTCTTGCGCATCGCCTTGACCGTTGATCGCGCAACGATCTGCGATCCGATCGCTGCCTGGATGGCCACATCGAACATCTGTCGGGGAATCAACTCACGCATCCGTTCGACCAGATCGCGCCCTCGCCGTTCCGCCTGCTGGCGATGGACGATCAGCGACAAGGCGTCCACTGGCTCGCCGTTGATCAGCACGTCCAGACGCACAAAGGGACCCGCATCGTAGCGCAGCAGGTGATAGTCAAAGGAGGCATACCCGCGACTGGAAGACTTGAGCCGATCGAAGAAGTCGAGCACCACTTCACTCATCGGCAACTCGTAGTGGATCTGTACCTGTGATCCCAGGTACTGCATCGATTTCTGACTGCCGCGCTTGTCTTCGCACAGCTTGATCACCGGCCCGATGTAGTCCGGCGGCACCAGAATTGTCGCCTCGATGATCGGCTCGCGAATCTCCTTGACCTTGTTGCTCACCGGCAAATTGGCCGGATTGTCCAACTCGATAACCTCGCCGTCGGTCAATGCCACCTCGTAGATCACCGTTGGCGCTGTGGTGACCAGGTCCAGATCGTATTCCCGCTCCA
>JAGRJL010000294.1:3925-5028 GCA_020442775.1 Lysobacterales bacterium
GCCGAGGAAGCCGCAGCGAAAGCCGAAGCCCATTGCCTCCGAACTCTCTGGCTCGAAGTGAAGCGAGGCGTCATTGAGCTTGAGCTTGTCCAGCGCCTCGCGCAGGGCCACGAAATCATCGGCGGAAATCGGGAACAACCCGGCGAAGACGCGCGGCTTGGCCTGCTGAAATCCGGGCAGCGGATCGGTAGCCGGCTTCTGTGCGAAGGTCAGCGTGTCGCCCACCGGCGCGCCATGCACATCCTTGATCGCGGCGCACAGGAATCCGACCTGGCCTTCGCCCAACGACGGTCGTACCTGCCGCTTGGGGGTGAACACACCGACCTGCTCCACCTGCCACTGGCGACCGGTGGACATCACCAGAATCTTGTCGCCCTTGCGAACCTCCCCTTCCACCACGCGCACCAAGGAGACCACGCCCAGATAGTTGTCAAACCAGGAGTCGATGATCAGTGCGCGCAGAGTTTGCGCCTGAGGCTGTGGCGGCGGTGGAATCCGGTTCACGATCGCTTCCAGAACCGCGGCAACACCCATGCCGGTCTTGGCGCTGATTTCTACCGCGTCCTTGGCATCAATACCGATGATCTCCTCGATCTCGGTGCGCACCTTGTCTGGATCCGCCTGCGGCAAGTCGATCTTGTTCAGGATCGGGACCACTTCCAGACCCTGCTCCACCGCGGTGTAGCAGTTGGCCACGCTCTGCGCTTCGACTCCCTGGGCTGCATCGACCACCAGCAGGGCGCCCTCGCAGGCCGCCAGCGAGCGCGAAACCTCGTAGGAGAAGTCGACGTGGCCGGGAGTGTCAATGAAATTGAGTTCGTAGTCTTCGCCATCCTGCGCGCGATAGATCAGCGAAACGCTCTGCGCCTTGATGGTGATCCCGCGTTCGCGCTCGATCGGGTTGGAATCGAGTACCTGCGCCTCCATCTCGCGCTCACTCAAGCCGCCACAGAGCTGGATCAGGCGGTCGGCCAACGTCGACTTGCCATGGTCGACGTGCGCAATGATCGAAAAGTTGCGAATGCGCTTCATTAATTATACGGGTCTACGCAAACCCACAATTACATCATGGAATGACACTCACATCCAGCTTGTCGCCGCTT
>JAGRJL010000001.1 GCA_020442775.1 Lysobacterales bacterium
CCCTGGGCCCTTTCTACTCCACCCTTGCTACGCCGCCTTGTCGGTCTTGGCCTGCAGCCAGCTCATCCTGGCGCGCAGGGACTGACCAACCTTTTCGATCGGGTGGGCCAGATCCTTCTCCAGCAGTTCATTGAAGCGGGGCTTGCCGGAGCCGCTTTCGGCGATCCATTCGCGAGCGAACTTGCCGGACTGGATGTCGCCCAGCACTTCCTTCATCCGCGCCTTGGTGCCGGCGTCGATCACCCGCGGGCCGCTGGTCAGATCGCCCCACATGGCGGTGTCGGAAATGAACTCGTGCATCCGCGCGAAGCCGCCTTCATAGAGCAGGTCGACAATCAGCTTTAGCTCGTGGAGCACCTCGAAGTAGGCCAGCTCCGGCTGATAGCCGGCTTCGGTCAGGGTTTCGAAGCCCGCGGCAATGAGTTCGGTGGCGCCGCCACAGAGCACCGCCTGCTCACCGAACAGGTCGGTTTCGGTCTCTTCGGCGAAGGTGGTCTTGAGCACTCCGGCGCGGGCGCTGCCGATGCCCCAGGCCCAGGCCAGCGCACGCTGTTCGGCGGTGCCGGTGGCGTCCTGGTGAACCGCAATCAGGCAGGGCACGCCGCGACCTTCTTCGTACTGGCTACGCACCAACGCACCCGGCGACTTCGGCGCGACCAGGGCGACGTCGACCCCGGCCGGCGGCTTGATCTGGTCGTAGTGGACATTGAAACCGTGGGCGAACATCAGCAGCTGGCCGTCGCTCAACATCGGCTCTACCACCTCGCGGTAGACCCGCGCCTGTTCGGTGTCGGGCATGAAGAAGCCGATCACCCGCGCGCCCTTGACCGCCTCGTCGAAGCTGCGGGTCTGGAAGCCGTCGGCCTCGGCCTGCTTGGCGCTCTTGCCACCGGGGCGCACGCCGATGCGCACGTCGAAACCGGAGTCACGCAGATTCAGCGCCTGAGCGCGACCCTGGCTGCCGTAGCCCAAAAAGGCGATCGGCTGGCCGCGCAGGATGTCGGGATTGACGTCTTGTTCGCCATACAGGCGCGGCGTCGTGGGATTGCTGGACATGGGATCTCCTCGTTGAATCAGTGCGATATCAGGGATAAAGCACGGTTGTTCTAGAGCAAACAACCGCGCCGGGTTCTCAATGGTGTTCAGGGACTGGTGGGTGCGCCCTCGGAGGCAGATCCCACCAGTCGGGCGTACTTGGCGTAGACCCCGTGAGTTTCCTTCGGCGGCGGCGCCGACCACTGGGCGCGGCGCGCGTCCAGATCGGCATCCACATCCAGCGCCCTGCGCTCGACGTCGATGGTGATCAGGTCGCCGTCGGCGATCAGCCCGATCGGGCCACCGCGGATTGCCTCGGGGGCCACGTGGCCGACCATGAAGCCGTGGGTGGCGCCGCTGAAGCGGCCGTCGGTGATCAGCGCAACGCTGTCGCCCAGACCGGCGCCCATCAGCGCCGCGGTGACCCCGAGCATCTCCGGCATCCCGGGCGCGCCGGCGGGTCCGACATGGCGGATCACCACCACATCACCGGCCTGAATCTGGCCGGCCTTGAGCGCGGCAAAGGCGGCTGGTTCATCGTCGAAGACCCGCGCCGGACCGGTGTGCAGACGACGGTCGTGTCCGACCAGCTTGACCACCGCACCATCAGGCGCGAGCGAGCCGCGCAGGATCGCGATGCCGCCGGAGGGCGACAGCGGCTGCTCCCAGCGCCGCATTACCGGCTGATCCGGGGTTTCCCTGGCCGCGGCGGCTTCCTGGTGCAGATCGGTGCCCGATACGGTACGAGTAGGGTGCAAACGGCCGGCCTGATGCAGCCGCTGCGCGACCAGGCGCAGGCCGCCGGCCCGGGTCATGTCAGGCGCGGCGAAGCGGCCACCGGGCTTGAGATCGGCCAGCACCGGGGTGATGGTCGAGATCCGGTCGAAATCATCCAGGCTCAACGGCACCTGGGCCTCACGGGCGATCGCCAGCAGATGCAGCACCGCGTTGGTTGAGCCGCCGGTTAGCATCACCGCAGCGATGGCGTTTTCAAAGGCTTCGCGAGTAAGCAGCTGACGCGCGCTCTCGCCGCGCTGCAGCATCGCCATCGCCTGACGCCCGACGTCGCGCGCCGCGGCCGGCTTGCTGGGGTCCACCGCGGGAATGTCGGTGGCTGGAAACGGGGCCAGGCCGAGAAATGCCAGCGCGGTGGCCATGGTGTTGGCGGTGAACTGGCCGCCGCAGGCGCCCGCGCCCGGGCAGGCCGCGCCTTCCAGCTCCTTCAGATCGGCAGGCGACATCTTGCCGGCCGCGCAGGCGCCCACGCCCTCGAACACGTCCTGGATGGTCACATCCTTGCCGCGCCAGCGACCGGGCATGATCGATCCGCCGTAAAGCACCGCGCCCGGCAGATCGAGCCTGGCCATCGCCATTGCCGCCGCCGGAATGGTCTTGTCGCAGCCGCACAGCACCACCAGCCCGTCGAGGCTGTGTCCACGCACGAACAGCTCAATCGAATCGGTGATCCAGTCGCGCGAGATCAGCGAAGCGCGCATTCCCGGGGTACCCATCGAGATCCCGTCGGAAACTACGATGGTGTGCGCCTCCACCGGAGTGCCACCGCCATCGCGAATGCCCAGCTTGACCTGTTCGGCCAGCGCCTTGAGATGCATATTGCAGGGAGTGACGTCACTGGGGCTGCCGACCACCGCGATCAGCGGCTTGTCCAGATCGGCTTCGGTCATCCCGGTCGCCCGCAGCATCGCGCGCGCTGGCGCCCGCTGCGGGAAAGTTTTGATCTCGTCACTGCGCACGCCCACCTCCGCTGTCGAAGGCCGCGCAGCCGGAGCACTCGTCGGGCAGGGCGCTTTGGGGCTGCCCCTGCCTGGGAGGTCCAGGGTGCGGGGCCTTTGTTTCGTTAAGCCGCCGCCAACCCCGGTGTTCGGGTAAGGACAACGACGACAAGCACCATCGCCACCGCACCCTGGGGGGAGCAGTTCCGTGAGGAAAATGGCGCAGTGCACAAAAGCATGGGTCGAAGGTACGTCAACGAACCTGGGGGTTGTCAAGCTTTCTGCATGAAGTTCGGCTTGAATGCGTCAGGCTGAGGCGATTCTTTTGGCTTGCTCGCAGCTGATGCGGTTCGCTTTGCTCACCACATCCTACGCGTTGCGGCGACGCTTTCTGTAGGAGCGAGCTCGCTCGCGATCAAGTCGTCCAGCTGCAAGTTGCCCCGGCAGGAGCGAGAACACCGCACATTTCGGCGGCCGGTCCTGGCGCTTCCTGGCGACTGGAACTGGCCACTGGCACTGCCCTTCTCAGCCCTCAGCCCTCAGCCCTCAGCCCTCAGCAACATACTTTCACCGCAGCTTTGCGATACTGGCACCCCAGCACCTGTGGAGATCGTCATGGCTACGCTTTTGATCATCGGCGCCGTCGTCCTCTACGTCACCCTGCTCTACCGCCGCCGTGGCTATCTGGCCTGGGTAACCGGCGCGTTGCTGCTATTGGCCGGGTTATGGCAGGCGGGCTACTGGAACAGCGTGACCGGACTGGTGCTGCTGCTGGTGGTCGCGCTGGCCGCGCTGTTCGGGCTGACCCCGCTGCGGATCAATCTGGTGACCCGGCCGGTGATGCGGCAGATGGCCAAGGTGCTGCCCAAGCTGGGTGAAACCGAGAAAATCGCGCTGGAGGCGGGCACCGTGTGGTGGGATGGGCAGCTGTTCTCCGGTCGTCCCGACTGGCAAAGCCTGCTCGACTTCCGCGTGAATCCACCCAGCGCCGAAGAGCAGGCCTTCCTTGATGGACCGGTCGAAACCCTGTGCACCATGATCGACGACTGGCAGGTGCAGCAACTGCGCGATCTGCCGCCGGAGGTCTGGGCCTATATCAAGGAAGCCGGATTCCTGGGGATGATCATTCCCAAGCAGTACGGCGGCCTCGGATTCGGCGCCGACGCCCATTCGCGCATCGTCACCAAGATCTCCAGCCGCTCGGCCACCGCCGCGGTGACGGTGATGGTGCCCAATTCGTTGGGCCCGGCCGAGCTGCTGCTGCACTACGGCACCGAGGAGCAGAAGAATCATTACCTGCCGCGCCTGGCCAAGGGCGAGGAGATTCCCTGCTTTGCCCTGACCGGCCCGGAGGCGGGCTCCGATGCCGCCGCCACCCAGTCGGTGGGCATCGTCGAGCAGCGTGAGATCGACGGCGAGCCGGTGATGGGCATGCGCCTGAGCTGGAAGAAGCGCTACATCACCCTGGCGCCGGTGGCGACGCTGGTGGGTCTGGCCTTCCGCCTGAAGGATCCAGAAGGCTTGATCGGCGAAGCCGGCAAGGACTATGGGATCACCTGCGCGCTGATACCGCGCGACACCCCGGGCGTACAGATCGGCCAGCGGCATGATCCGATGGGGGTCCCGTTCATGAACGGCCCCACCGTCGGCGAGGATGTCTGGGTGCCGCTGAGCTACATCATCGGCGGCGCCGAGCGCGCCGGTCAGGGCTGGCGGATGCTGATGGAATCGCTTGCGGCAGGGCGTTCGGTCTCGCTGCCGGCACTGAGCGTCGGCGCCTCCCAGTTCGCCACCCGTCTGGTCGGCGCCTATGCCACCGTGCGCGAGCAGTTCGACACCCCGATCGGGCGCTTTGAAGGCATCGAGGAGCCGCTGGCTCGGATTGCCGGTCTGACCTACATCCTCGGCGGCGCGCGCCGACTGACCTGTGCGGCGCTGGACGCCGGGCACCAGCCCAGCGTGATCAGCGCCATCGTCAAGGCCTACATGACCGATGCGATGCGTACCGTGGTCACCGACGCCATGGACATCCGCGCCGGTGCGGCGATCATCCGCGGCCCGCGCAACATGCTTTCGCGGGTGTGGGCCTCGGTGCCGATCGGGATCACCGTCGAAGGCGCCAACATC
>JAGRJL010000295.1:0-3813 GCA_020442775.1 Lysobacterales bacterium
TCAGCCTGGCCAGCGTGCTGCTGCTCAGCGCCTGGCCGGCATGGCGGGCGACTCCCAAGGCTTCGCCCAATCATCCGCGCAGCACTCCGGGCCGCGGCGACCAGCGCGCGCTCGGTTGCCTGATGGTGGTCGAAATTGCCCTGGCCTGCTCGCTGCTGGGTGCGGTCGGGCTGCTGCTGCGCAGCTATCAGTCGCTCAGCGAGCTGCCGCTGGGCTTTGACCCGGATCCGCTGATCAGCGCCGACATCGTCCTACCGGAGGCGAACTACAGCAAGCAGCCCGCGCAGTCGCGCGCCTTCACCCAGATGGTGGCGCACCTGCGCGCGCAACCGGGAGTCGCACAGGCTGCGATGGTGGTGGGACCACCGCTCAGCGGTAGCCAGCGGATTGGCCATGATCTGCTGATTGATGGGCTGACCCTGGACCAGGGCAACGCCCGCTATCGCCCCTTTGTGGGCGACTACTTCGGCACCATCGGGCTGCCGCTGCTGAAAGGTCGTGGTTATGCCGAGAGCGACAGCCAGGGAGAGCGGGTGGCCTGGGTCAATCAGCGCTTCGTTGATCGCTATCTGCCCGGTCTAGAACCCATTGGTCAGCGCATTGCCTGGCCTGCCGGCCAGGCCGGACCTTCCGAACAGCCCCTGTGGATGACCGTAGTCGGAGTGGTGGCGGACGTGCGCAGCGACAATCTGCGTGCGGACGAGGTGCCGGCGGTGTATGCCCCCTATCTGCAGCGCGAGGCCAGCTGGATTCGCTTTGGCACGTTGATCGCGCGGACTCAAGGCACTCCGATGGATCAGGCACCCGCGCTGCGGTCGGCTCTGGCCAGCGCCGACGGCAGCGTGGCCATCGGCGAGATCAGCGCGCTGAAGGAGCGCAGCGAACAAGTGCTGGCGCAAGACCGGGTGCTGCTGCAGCTGGTCGGCGGGTTCGCCGCGCTGGCGCTGGTGCTGGGTCTGCAGGGGGTTGCCGGGGTAGTCGCCTTCGCCGCCCAGCAGCGCCGCCGCGAGCTGGGCCTGCGGATGGCCCTGGGCGCCACCGCCACAGCGGCGGTCGCGGTGCTGCTGCGGCAGACCCTGCTGCAATTGGCGCTGGGCGCCGCGATCGGAATTGGGCTGGTGCTCGGTGTCGGCCAGTGGCTGTCGACCATCCTTTACGGAGTCGAAGCCTCCGACCCGATCAGCCTGATCGGCGCCGCCGCGCTGCTGGTGTCGGTGGCCCTGCTGGTGGCCGCATGGCCAGCCTGGCGCGCGCGCGGCCAGGATCTGACCCAGGTGCTGCGCGCGGATTAGGGGGGGTGCCAGCAGAGCGCAGTCGGCGCTAGATTTCGCGAAACGGGTCACCGGTTTTTCGGTAGTTTTCTACGTAGTAATCGATCTCCCGCCCGGTTCCTGTGCGGACCAACTCACCGGTGTGCCGGTTGATGATGATGGGCGCATTGCCCGCCAGCGCGTGAAGTACATTGCCGGAAGCGACGTACTCCGCCGTGTCGTAGAAGAATACCCAGCCGAATTCATGTTCCTTTAGTTTCTGCTTCTGCCAGATGGCCCCGGACTTGCTCCATTGCGTCGGCAAAGTTCATGTCGTTTCCATGCATCAATGCGCTGCATCCCAATTCGCCCCGCTGCCCGCCTCCACCAGCAGCGGTACGTCGAGCTTGGCCGCAGCGCTCATGCGCTCGACGATCTCGCTCTGGTAGCGCGCCAGACAGTCCTCGCGGACTTCGAAGACCAGCTCGTCGTGGACCTGCAGCAGCATCCGGATTTCGTCATCCTTGCCGCTCAGCCAGCGGTGCAGATCGAGCATCGCCAGCTTGATGATGTCGGCTGCGGTTCCCTGCATCGGCGCGTTGATCGCCGCGCGCTCGGCGCCGGCGCGCAGGCCCCAGCGCGGTGAGTTGATTTCCTTCATGTACAGGCGGCGGCCGAACAGGGTTTCGACGAAGCCCTGCTCGCGCGCGGCCAGCTTGGTCTGCTCCATGTAGCGGCGGATTCCCGGATAGCGAGCGAAATAGGTTTCGATGTAGGCCGCCGCCTCCTTGCGGTTGATCCCCAGATTGCGCGCCAGCCCGTGCGCGCCCATCCCGTAGATCAGGCCGAAATTGACCGCCTTGGCCGAACGCCGCTCTTCGCTGCTGACCTCCTCGACCGACTTGCCGGCGACCTCGGCAGCGGTGGCGCGGTGGATGTCCAGGCCGTTGCGGAAGGCCCGCAGCATCCCCTCATCGCCGGACAGATGGGCCATGATTCTGAGCTCGATCTGCGAATAGTCGGCCGAGAGCACGGTCCAGCCGTCCGGCGCGATAAAGGCCTGGCGGATCTTGCGGCCCTGTTCGGTGCGGATCGGGATGTTCTGCAGGTTGGGGTCGGAGGAAGACAATCGACCGGTGTTGGCCACCGCCTGGTGATAGCTGGTGTGGATCCGCCCGGTGTCCGGGTTGATCTGCTCGGGCAGCTTGTCCGAATAGGTGCTCTTGAGCTTGGCCAGGGTGCGGTAGTCGAGAATGATCCGCGGCAGCGGATGCTGATCGGCGATCTCCTCCAGCGCGTCTTCGTTGGTGGACGGCTTGCCGGAAGGAGTTTTCTGCTTGGCCTTCAGACCCAGCTCCTCGAACAGGATCTTGATCAGCTGGCTGGGCGAATCCAGATTGAATACCCGGCCAGCCTCGGCGTGCGCCTGCTTGACCAGCTCGGTCATCTCCCGGCCCATCTGCCGGCTGAGTTCTCCCAGCCGCCCGGCGTCGACCAGAATTCCGTTGGCTTCCATCTGCCGCAGCACCGGCACCAGCGGCACCTCAATCTCGGTGTAGACCTTCTCCAGTTCCGGAATCGCAGCGATTCGCGGGCGCAGCGCGCGATGCAGGCGCAGGGTGATGTCGGCGTCCTCGGCGGCGTAGGCCACCGCCTGCTCCAGCATCACGTCGGCGAAGGAAATCTGCTTCTTGCCCTTGCCGGCGACGTCTTCGTACTTGATGGTCTCGTAGCCCAGATAGAGCTTGGCCATCGCATCCATGTTGTGGTTGAGCGCGGCGGAGTCGAACACATAGGACTCCAGCATGCTGTCCTCGCGGTAGCCGCCCACCGGCAGCCCATGGCGAGCGAGTACGTGCAGATCGTACTTGCCGTGCTGAGCCAGCTTGCGCGGCTGCTCGGCGGCCAGCAGCGGGCCCAGCACCGCCTGCACCCGCGCCAGGCTGAGCTGATCGGGCACCCCGGGATAGCGGTGGGCGATCGGCAGATACCAGCCCTGTTTGGGCTTTACCGCGAACGACAGCCCGACCAGATTGGCGCGCAGCGGGTCCAGACTGTCCGTCTCGCTGTCGAAGGCGATCAGCTCGGCGTCGGCCAGCGCCGCACGCAGCCCCTCCAGATCCTCCTCGGTCAGCACCGCAGCGTATTCACCGGGCCCCTGCAGATCTTCCGGCGGGGTCGTCCCCGCCGCGCCCTGCTCGGCCACCTGGGCCCTGGGCCCTGCTCCCTGGGCCCTTTCCTGCTCCTCGCCGCCCCCTTCCAGCTCGCGCAGCGCCTGACGGAACTCATAGTGGCGGTAGAACTCGATCAGCGCCTCGGTGTCGGGCGCCTGCAGGCGCAGCTGATCCAGCCCCAGCGGCAGCTCGCAGTCGGTCTTGATGGTGACCAGATCGCGCGAGAGCGGCAGGGTGTCCAGCGCCGCGCGCAGGTTTTCGCCGATCTTGCCGCTGACCTGTTCGGCGTTGGCGATCACCCCGTCCAGCGAGTCGAACTGGCCCAGCCACTTGGCGGCGGTCTTCGGCCCGCACTTGGGCACCCCGGGAACGTTGTCCACGCTGTCGCC
>JAGRJL010000295.1:3897-10404 GCA_020442775.1 Lysobacterales bacterium
GTGTTCCACCACAGCACCCGATCACCCACCAGCTGGGTCAGATCCTTGTCGCCGGTCACCATCACCACGTCCATGTCGGCGGCCACTGCCCGGGTCGACAGCGTGCCGATCACGTCGTCAGCCTCCACCCCGGGCTCGCGCAGCAGCGGGATCCCCAGGGTGGTGACCAGCTTCAGCAGCGGCTCGATCTGGGCGCGCAGCTCGTCCGGCATCTTCGGCCGGTTGGCCTTGTAGTCGGCGTACATCTCCTCGCGGAAGGTCGGCCCGGAGGCGTCGAAAACGCAGGCGATATGCTGCGGGTCCTCGTCCTTGAGCAACTTGCGGATCATGTTGCCCACCCCGACCAGGGCGCCGGTGGGCTCGCCCGCGTGGGTGGTCAGCGCCGGCAGCGCGTGAAAGGCGCGATAGAGAAAGCTGGAGCCGTCGATCAGATAGAGTTTTGCGCGGGCCATGGCGGGTGATCGCTGCTCTTGGTCGGGGGAGCGCAGATGCTAGCAGGGACCGCGGCTCTGGCCCGGGGTCTGCTGCCGTGGCGCTTTGCCCGGCGCCCGCGCTGCTTCACAATCAGCGCCCCTGTCGGCCCGATCGCCCTGGATGAAGCTGGACCCCACCCAAACCCGACGCGACTACTGGCTGCTGATGCTGCTGGCGCTGCTGGTGCTGGGCTCGGGTCTGGGCCTGCGCGATCCGTGGCCGGCCGACGAGCCGCGCTTTGCGCTGGTGGCCAAGCAGATGTGGGAATCGGGCCAGTGGCTGATTCCCTTCCGCGGCGAGGATCCCTATCCGGACAAACCGCCGCTGTTCATGTGGCTGCAGCTGGCCTGCTACGCCCTGTTCCGCTCCTGGCGGGTGGCCTTCCTGCTGCCCTCATTGCTGGCTTCGATCGGCACCCTGGCGCTGGTTTACGACCTCGGACGGCGGCTTTGGAGCCGCCGCGCCGCCTGGTGGGGCACGCTGCTGCTGCTGTTCTGCATCCAGTTCACCTATCAGGCCAAGCGCGCGCAGATCGATCCCACCCTGGTGTTCTGGGTCACCCTGTCGATGTACGGCTTCCTGCGCCATCTGCTGCTGGGTCCGGCCTGGGGCTGGTATCTGATCGGCGGCCTGTTTGCCGGGATAGGGGTGATCACCAAGGGAGTGGGGCTGATCTCGGTGCTGGTGCTGTTGCCCTATCTGTGGGCGCGCTGGCGCGGCTGGAACGGGCTGGCTGAACAGCCGCGCGGCGGCTGGCGCTGGGCGCTGGTGATCCCGGCGATGCTGGCGCCGATCCTGGCCTGGCTGCTGCCGCTGTGGCGGGCGACCTATGGCTCCAGCGATCCGCAGCTGATCGGCTACGCCAACAACCTGCTGTTCAAGCAGACCGTCAAGCGCGCCACCGATCCCTGGCACCACATCAAGCCACCCTGGTATTTCCTCGGGGTGATGCTCACCTGGGTGCCGCTGAATCTGACCTGGCCCTGGGTGATTCCGGGCTGGGTCCGGCGGCTGTGTCGCCGCGCCGATGCGCGTATCGGACTGCCGCTGGCCTGGGCGCTGCTGGTAGTGGCGCTGTTCTCGCTGTCCCCCGGCAAGCGCGAGGTCTACATCCTGCCGACCCTGCCAATGTTCGCGCTGGCCTCGATGCCGATGCTGGCCGCGCTGGTCCGCCGCCGCGAGCCCAACTGGATGGGATTCGTGATCGCCCTGGGGCTGAGCGTCGCCTTGCTGATCGGCGGTCTGGCCGCGGTCTTCGGCGAGCCTGGCTATGAGACCAAACAGGAGGCCCTGCGCTGGCTGGATCCGGACAGCGACGAGGTCTGGTGGCTGCTGAGCGTGGCCGGCGGAATCGGTTTGCTCGGGGCACTATGGGCACGCCCGCGGCGCGGGCTGATCGGTCTGTGCGCCGCGCTGCTGCCGCTGTGGCTGCTGGTGCTCGGCTGGTGGGGCTATCCGCTGCTCAACGGCTCGCAGTCGGCCACTTCGGTGATGATCAAGGCCCGTGAGGTGGCCGGCGAGCAGACCGTGATTGGCCTGGCCGGATGGCGCGAGCAGATGCTGCTGCAGGCGCAGGGGCCGATCCGGATCTGGGGCTTTCGCACCGTCGAGCAGGCGCAGATGGGTCCGGCCTTCGCGTGGCTGCGCGAAGATCCCGATCACCATGCGCTGTTTCTGACCAAAAATCTGACCCGCGACTGCGTGGACCGCGACAGCGCGACGCGCCTGGGCGAGTCCGGACGGGTCACCTGGTATCTGGCCCGGGCTTCCGATCTGAAGGCCGATTGTCCGGCGCTGGAAAGCGAAGCCACTGCCGAATAGGCCGTCGACTCCTGCCACACACCGCACTGTGTGAGAATGCCGCCGCTTTCCCCGGAGCTCAGCCATCAAGCTGCATCCCGCCACCCTGAATGATTTCCGCCTGCCGCTGACCAGCATCCGGCGCGACTACTGGATCCTGATCCTGCTCGCGCTGGTAGTGCTCTCGGCCGGCATCGGTCTGCGCGATCCCTGGCCGGCAGACGAGCCGCGCTTCAACCTGGTCGCCCGGCAGATGTGGGAGAGCGGCCAGTATCTGATCACCTATCGCGGGGTCGAGCTCTATTCCGACAAGCCGCCGATGTACATGTGGCTGCAGGTCGCCAGCTATGCGTTGACCGGTTCCTGGCGGGTCGCCTTCCTGCTGCCTTCGCTGCTGGCGGCGATCGGCACCATCGCGCTGCTCCACGATCTTGCCCGCCGGCTGTGGTCACGCCGGTCCGCCTGGTGGGCCAGCGCGATGCTGCTGCTGACCCTGCAGTTCTGCTTCCAGGCCAAGCGCGCGCAGATCGACGCCGCCCTGATGCTGATGATGATGGTCTCGCTGTATGGGCTGCTACGCCATCTGCTGTGCGGCCCGAACTGGCGCTGGTATGCGATCGGCTGGCTCGCCGCTGGCGTCGCGACCATCACCAAGGGGGTCGGCTTTCTCACCCTGCTGATTCTGCTGCCCTACGGCTGGGCGCGCTGGCGCGGATGGTCTGGAATCACCGCGCTGGGCTGGCGCGACTGGCGCTGGTTGACTGGCCCGCTGTGCTTTGTGATCGCGGTCTGCGCCTGGCTGCTGCCGATGCTGCAGGCCACCTATGGCTCCGGTGACCCGGCGCTGATCGCCTACGCCGACGACCTGCTGTTTCGCCAGACCGCTGAGCGCTATGTGGATTCCTGGCACCACGAGGAGCCCTTCTACTACTACCTCGGGGTGATCCCGGCCATGTGGCTGCCCGCCAGCCTGTTACTGCCCTGGCTGCTGCCGGCCTGGCGGCGGCGCTGGCGCCGCGGCGATGCGCGAATCTGGATTCCGCTGCTGTGGGCGCTGATGGTGGTGGTGTTTTTCAGCTTCAGTCCGGGCAAGCGCGATGTTTACATCATGCCGGCGCTGCCAATGGTGATGCTGGCCGCCGCACCGCTGTTTGCCGGGCTGTGGCGGATACGCGGCGCCCAGCGGCTGGCCGGGATCACGGCGCTGCTGCTCAGTGGGATCCTGTTCCTGGTCGGCGCCTGGGCGCTGCTCGGCGAACCCTCCTTCGCGCTACGCCGCGCGCCCTATCTGGACGGCCGCGACAGCGAGCTGTGGTGGCTGGCGCTGACCAGCGGGGCCCTGGGGCTGGCCGCCTGCGCCTGGTATCGCTGGCGCCGCGGACTGCTCGCCTACGGCGCGCTGATGGTGGTGTTCTGGGCGCTGATCTATGGCTGGTGGGGGCCAGCCATCATCAACGGGGTGTCGTCGGCGCGAACGGTGATGGAGAACGCCCGCACGCTGGTCGGGCCGCAGATCACCCTGGGGCTGGTCGCCTGGCAGGAGCAGAATCTGCTGCAGGCGGTGCCGCCGGCGACCAACTTCGGCTTTGAGCGTTTCGACTGGGGCGAACAATGGATTCGT
This sequence comes from Lysobacterales bacterium, assembly GCA_020442775.1. Classification (GTDB taxonomy): domain Bacteria; phylum Pseudomonadota; class Gammaproteobacteria; order Xanthomonadales; family SZUA-5; genus SZUA-5. Next base: position 7,793 of record JAGRJL010000295.1, read on the forward strand.
GCACAGGCCTGGCTCCGGGAGGACCCCGCGCATCGGCGAATCTTTATCCGCGACGGCATCGTCGATGAATGTCTGGATCTGGAGCGGGTGCTGGACGCCGGGATCTCCAACCAGCGGCGCTGGTGGATTGTGCCCGAACAGGCACTGATTCCCGGCTGCGTGACCGTTCCGGAGAAATAGCCGGCTCGCTGTCAAAAGGGGCCGCAACGAAATACTAAGAAGTTCATAAGTCTGCGCTCAGCCGCGCCGCCCATAGTGAAGGCCGTCAAGGACGGGGCGGGATGAACCAATGGGCCGCATTCGCTGGTTTCTGAGTTGGGTGGCGCTGCTGGCCGCCGGATCGGCTCTTGCCCAATCGACAACCTGGCCGAGCGCCGCGGCGCTGGAGGGTAGCGGCGCACGCTTTGGTCAGATCGTGATCAACGTGCGCCCGGTCTTCGATCCGGATATACCCGGCGAGCGCACCCGGCTGTTTCGCTTCGCCAACCGCCTGCATATCGAAACCCAGGACCGGGTGGTGCAGGCACAGCTGCTGTTCCACTCTGGCGACCCCTTCAGTCAACGGTTGATCGAAGAGACCGAGCGCAATTTGCGCCAGCTGCGTTTTTTGCGCGAGCCCGAGATATCGATCATCGACGTACGCGGTGACGAAGTCGATGTGGAGGTTCGGGTCAGGGACACCTGGAGCCTGGAACCAACCCTGGAGTTCGGCCGCAGCGGTGGCCGCAATCGCACCTCGATTGGATTCACCGACGCCAATTTCCTCGGACTGGGCAAGCGCCTGGAGCTGAATTACGAGCAGAACCGCGACCGCAACAGCACCATCGTGTCTTATTCCGACCCCAATCTGGGATTCGGCCGCAGTCAGCTGCATTTCGAGTACCAGAACAACAGCGATGGACATCTGGCCAGCGTGGCGGTCGAGCGGCCCTTTTTTGAGCTGGAATCGCGCCATGCCTGGGGCGCTTCATTGCTCGACCGCGACAGCCTGGAGCGGCGCTATGAGCTGGGTGAGGAGGTCGACGTCTACCGCCAGCAGTTGCGCAACGCCGATTTCTACTATGGCTACTCCAGCGGGCTGGAGAACGGCTGGGTGCGGCGCACCCGCTGGGGGCTGCGCTTGGAGGACGCGCAGTTCGCGATTGATCCGATCGGCCCGACTGCGGCGCCGCCGCCGCCGGATCGGCGCCTGGTCTATCCCTATCTGCAATACGAATGGATCGAAGATGATTACGCCACCATCGTCAACCGCGATCGCATTGGTCGCACCGAAGATGAGGCCTACGGCCAGCGCTGGCTGCTAGAGCTGGGCGCCGCCAGTAGCGGCCTGGGCAGCGACAACAATGCGCTGATCTACCGCGCCAGCTACAGCAACGGCTACCGCCTGGCGCCGCGACATTCGCTGTTTGTTGACGCCAATACCAGCGGTCGCTGGGAAAGTGATCAGCTCAGCGACGCCCGCGTCGGCCTGGGCGCCCGCTACTACCTGCGCTACAACCCGCACCACACCCTGTATGCGGGACTGCGGGTGGATCTGGGCCACAACCTGGACCCCGACCGCGAGCTGCTGCTGGGCGGTGACAACGGGCTGCGTGCCTATCCGATCGCCTTCCAGAGCGGCGAAAAGAGCGCGCTGTTGACCCTGGAACACCGCTACTTCACCGACTGGCAGCCGCTCAAGCTGTTCACCGTGGGCGCCGCCGCCTTTGTCGATGTGGGCCGGGTCTGGGGCCCCAATTCGATCAGCGCGGAGCAGCTGGGTACGCTCAAGGAGTTCGGGGTCGGATTGCGTCTGGGCCATCTGCGCACATCGCGCGCCAACGTCATTCACATTGATCTGGCCTGGCCGCTGGATGACCCCTTTGATTCGGGTCCGCAGCTGATGGTGGAGACCCGCAACAGCTTCTGAGCGGAAGCGGACTCGCGAGCAGGCAGCTAGTCGGTGCCTTCGCCGCGGGCCTGCGCCAGCGGCCAGCCGCGCTGACTCTTGATGGTGCCCAGCACGAAGCTGGAGTTGACGTCGCGAACGCCACCATCTCGCAGCAAGCGGCCCATGATGAAGCTGTTGTAGTGCTCCAGATCGGCCACCGCCACCTGCAGCAGATAGTCCATCTCCCCGGTCAGTGACCAGCACGACACCACCTCCTCGGCCTCGGCCATCAGCGCGGCGAAGCGCTTGACGTGCTTGCTGTCGTGGGTTTCCAGCTGCACCCGGACAAAGGCCTGCAAGCCCAGCCCCACCGCCTTGGGATCGACCCGCGCACCGTAGCCGGCGATCACCCCATCGCGCTCCAGCCGCTGCAGCCGGCGCAGGCAGGGCGCGGCGCTCAGGTTCACCCGTTCGGCCAGCTCGGCATTGGTGATCCGGCCCTCGCGCTGGAGGACTTCCAGAATCCGCAGATCGGTGCGGTCGAGCTTCATGGCATGCCTCCCGGCAGGGCTCAGGGCTCAGGGCTCAGGGCTCAGGGCTCAGGGCTCAGGGCTCAGGGCTCAGGGCTCAGGGCTCAGGGCTCAGGGCTCAGAAAAATACCGGATCTACTTTGGAAACACAATTTTCTTTCTTATTTGGATACTTTATTGAATTAAACTTGCTGAATGAGTGCATCTGACGC
>JAGRJL010000296.1 GCA_020442775.1 Lysobacterales bacterium
CTGTCGCGGAAATCATTCCAAGCACTCTGCAGGCATCGGATCGATAATAGATGCGGTACCACCAGTCGATGGGCTTGCGGTGAAAGAAGCGTCCGATCAAGCGCTCGGCTTCCGCCCGCTCACCCCGGATACCAGCAAGGAGTGCGGCGTAGATGTACGAATCGGGATGGAAAAACTCGCCTGCCCCGTTCGCGTCCGCTTGCAGATCTTCTGACCACAGGCTCATTCCGTCGCGCAAACGCGCCTCATCGTCCATCAACAGATAGGTGGTGATGCGGCGAAAGTCATCGAACAAGAGACGACGCGCCTGCGGAGCACGCTCATCATTCCCCAATGAGTCCAGCGCAGCCGGGTAATTTCGGTTTGCGATGTGAAAATCCCAACCACAGCCCGTATCTCCGGCCGCATGCAGATGACAGGTTTCCGCCATCGATGCTTCCAGCCGACCGAAATCCCGATGTTCGCGGAAGCGCAGCAGGTTTCGGGTATAGCCCACCCGGTAGGTCTCCTGGATTGGGCCCTCCATCTCTGACCAGGCATCGTCGTATCGGTGCATCATCACCAGCATTCGCAACACGATGTCCGACCAGACCGGGTTTCTGGGATCCAGTTCGACCGCCAGCCGTGCGGAGGCCAGCTTGGCATCGAAATCTCCCTGTAGACGCTCAATCCATGACCTCAGTTCGAGTGCGCGTACGTCGCTCGGATATTGATTCGTCACTTCCGTGATGATCTTGTCCGCCCGGTCATAGTCTTTCAGGATGTTGTACAGATATGCCGCCTGGGCGATCCGGTATTCCACCGAATCTGGCGCCAGCGCCTTGAGCCTTTCGAGCGCCTCTTCCGCCCGCCGGGTCAACTCAGTGTGGTCGCCATAGAAATTCAGGTACGTAAGCGTGCTGACCAATTCAGCCCACGCCCGTCGGAAAGTCGGATCAAGCGCCACCGCCTCTTCAAAGGCTTTCAGATATTCCGGATCAGACATGCTGCCCGTATCCCGGATCCTCATTGCGCGCCGGTAGGCTCTGTAGGCCGCCATATTTTCGGTTGGAATCAGCGCTATCTGTTCCTTTTCCTGGGCGGTGAGCGTTGCATTCATTGCCCGCGCGACGGCGCCAGCGATATCGGCCTGAACTTCGAATATTTTCGCGAGTAGAAACTCTCGCTCGTAGGTTTCTGCCCACAGATGTTCATCGGTGCGGGCATCGATCAGCTGTGCATTGATCCGAATCCGGTTGTTGGCGATCTGCACACCGCCCTCCAGGATGGCATCAGCCCCAAGTTCCTTGCCGATCTTGCGAATGTTGCGCGGCGTGTTTCGATACTCACGAACCGACGTGCTTGAAATCACGCGCATTGACTGCAGCTTGGTCAGCTGGGTCAGTAGATCGTCCTGCACACCCGCGGCAAAGAACTCACTTTCGCCTCCCTCCCCTGCAGAGGAAAACGGCAGCACCGCCACCATCGGTGGGCCGCCATTCGTGCCGCTGACCGCCACGGGTCTAGACGCGGTTGGGCTCCCGGCAAGCCGGTAGAACATCAGCGTCGCGGCGCCTGCGACTGCGACAGCAAACAGAACCAGTTTGGCCCACTGGCGAACAGTCTGCGCAACTTGCGTTGTCCATCCTGCTTCGACATCGACACTGGGCGCTGGCGGGAAGTGAGCAAGGTAGCCTTTGCGTACCACCGTCTCGATCAGCGCATTCTTGTCGTCAGGTGACAGCTTTTGCCGCAGGATTGAAATGCAGCGATTGATCGCATCATCCGAGACGACCCGGTTCTCCCACACCGTCGCGATCAATTCATCACGGGTGATGACCCGATGCTGATGAGCGAGAAAGAAGGCCAGCAGCCTGGCGACCTTCGGCTCCAGGCGAGTGATGCTTTCCCCATCGTCCAAATCGCCGGTGTCAGCATGGAAACGCCAGGCACCAAAGCTGTGCTCAGAGGCTTTGTCGTTGTGGCCTGTCAACGGTTGCGGAAACTCTTCAGCGGATGAACATCAACTATACGGGAGCCCGTTCCCACACACAGGATCTGCTGGGGTCAATTTCTTGCCGCTCCCGAGCCTGCGTGCTGGTAGCGAGTACCGCGGCCGATCGACGAACAGGTCGCGGTGGCCAGCGCACTCATCCGGCATCCCGGCCTGCCCTGACTTTGGCAGACCAGCGGCGGTCACCTCGAGCCGGGAAAGCGCACTGCGCCGGAAATGAACTGCGGACGAATCGTGCGGCCGCAACAGCAGCCGCACGGTTTGGTCTCATCGGCTGTGGTGATAGCTGTGAATGGCCAGCCCGAGCTGCTTGAAGTTGTTGGAGTGAGCCCGGGTGATCCAGCGCCCCACCCCGCTGTCGATCAGGTCCAGCAGCGCGACCAGCATCGCGCGGGATTGCGCGTCATCGCCCTGGCTCTGCACCCGCTCGACCTGATTCAGCCGGGACTTCAACATGGCGGCCACCCGCTGGTCTGTGACGAAGCCGTCCAGCAGTTCGGACAAGGTCGCGTAGCTGAAGTAGCCTTCGTCATCGCCTCCCGGGAGCGCTCCGACCACTGCAAAAGTGCGGGGATCCTCGTCGCCGGCACCGAGGGCCAGGGCCTCGCGCACGATTTGCTGGACTTCCGCGATGACGTCACGATCCGCGCCGTCCAGCGACCCTTCGCTGCGATAGCCAGCAAACTCCGCGCCGTCGAGCGCGCCGTCGCCGTTCGCGTCGAGAAACCCGACCACTTCCTGAGGCGTCAGCGCCACGCCGACCTGGGCGAAGCCTTCGAGTGCGCCCGGTTCGGCGAGCAGATCACCGATGAGTTCGCTGGTCCTGAGGACAATGGTCGCCCGGGCCTGCGCGAATGCCTCTTCGGCACCGGGAGTTGGTTCGAAGCGGACCGAGCCGTCTGCGAACAGGAAATTCGCGGTGCGGCTGCCGGTCAATCCGGTCCGGGCCGGCCAGGCTTCGAGCACGCGGGTCGGCGCATCGACGTGGAAGCGATAGCCGCCGCGGTAACCGTCGCTCAGATCAGCGATCGGGCACCCGGGTGATTCGCTGCAGAAAGCCACGATCTCGCCCAGTGACTCCGGGGTACGACCCCGGGCGTCCAGATAGGCCTGACCCTGCTGCACGACCTGGGCGCCAGTGATGAGCGCCCGCTCCTCGTTGGCCGCTTCGCGAGCCTGCTGAACCGCCGGCAGCAGCAGGCCGATGAGGATCGCAGAGACTGCGATCACCACCAGCAGTTCGATGAGGGTGAAGCCGCGCTGGCGGCTGGAAATCTCCTCCCGCGGTAATGCAAGGTCGGCTCGCTCGGGCGAGGTCGGGTCACAAGACCGACGACGGTCTTCAATGATCGGTGCCGCGGCGGGAAGAACCGCGGGGCGTTTTATCGGAACTGCTGAAATGCTCTGGCAAATCATGATCTGGATCTCCTATGCGTCATGGGGACGTCGGCGCCTGAAGGAGGACCACCGACCACCGCCCGCTGTTGTGGGCTGTAATGACGATTACGAGACCGGCCTTGGAAAACGACGCGGCGTGCCGAAATGCCGGGTCAGCGCTGGGTTCGAGGATTCCGATTCGCAAGCACAAGCGCGCCGCCGGTCTGAGAGCCGTTAGCGCGCGACCGACCGGCGGAGACTGTTCGGGTAAAATCAATTATAAATCAGTTGGATATGAATGATGCTGAAGCTGATTTCGAGACTAGACATCGAATGCGGTCGCTTTGTGTCGTCGGCCCCAGGAAATGCGGTATCCAACTTCTCGAGTGGACGACGGTGACGGGAGAGACGCATTCGGCAGTCCATGCTAATTTCACAATTGGCGCGCCTAATAGGCATCGAACTCGCTCGGATAACGAACCATGGGCCCCAGCGACTCGCTTCCCGACACCGAACAGATCGACCCGGAAGCCGCTGCGAGCCAGGAGAAGACGCGCCCGCATCCGCGCGCCTTGCCGGACCTGGGAATCTGCGCCGGCCGGCAAGGCCGCGACGCCGCTCAGCCGCCGCCGATGAGAATTGATCAGCCGCGCGAGACAGCGCCGGAGGTTCAATCGACCAGCGCCGGGCCGGATGCCGAATCGTGGCCGCGAGGCCTGGCCGATGTCCGCAGCCGTCTGGTCGGACTGATCCTGCGCTGGGAGTTGCTGATGATCTCCATCGGCACGCCAATCTCTCTGTCGCGCATCCCTGCGATTGGGTGGCAACCGGCGATGGGGCTGCATCTGCTG
>JAGRJL010000297.1:0-1858 GCA_020442775.1 Lysobacterales bacterium
TACTCCGGCTTTCAGCTCAACAGCTTCCTCGGCACCACCTTTGTGGTGCGTTCGGTGCCGGAAGTGATTTCCAAGGGTGCCGAGGCGGAGCTGCTGTGGCAAACCCCGGTGCAGGGACTGCAGCTGCAGGCCGGCGTGACCTATTCCGATACCCGCTACGGTCCTGACGTCCTTCCTGACGCGGACCTGTTTCTGCTGCCCGGCAGCCGGGTCAGCTTCTCGCCCTACTGGTCATCGTCGGCCGCGCTGAACTACGAGTGGTCCTTTGCCGGCAATCTGCTGGGTCGCTTCAACATCGGCGCCAAGCACTCCTCTGACTACAACACCGGCTCGGATCTGGACCCCGAGAAGGAGCAGTCTGCCTTCACCGTGGTCAATGCCCGGCTGGGCGTGGGCAACCAGGATCAGACCTGGATGCTGGAGCTGTGGGCGCAGAATCTCACCGACGAGGAATACATCCAGGTGGGCTTCGATGCGCCGCTGCAGAGTGGCTCCTGGAATGCCTTCCTGGGTCCGCCGCGGACTTACGGGGTGACCTTGAGAATGGCCTTTTAGGCGGCGACCAGTGCACCAGCGCATCGACCGTAAATCGATGCGCTGGTGGTTATCAGGTGGTGATGGCGCATCGGCATTTCGCCGGCCGCAATCGAAGGATCCAGAGGTTTCCGGGTTAGATCTGCCCTCTGCAAGTGGCCAGGATCTGATCGCGGAGCCTGATCAGGCGCGGACCGATCTCCTCGCGCAGGCGCTGGTGGCTCATTGATGCCGCCGGTCCGCCGCAGCTCAGGGCCAGGACCCGCTCCGGATCCTGCCCGACCAGCGGTACGCCGACCGCATAGATGTCCTCACGCCAGTCACCCAGCGAATAGCAATAACCGTGCTCGGTGACGTCGCTACGGGCTCGGAGGATGCCGTCGCGGATCGCAGGCCATTCGAATGGGCGGCAATGTAGTGAAAGCTCACGCAATTCGCGCTGAAACAGATCCGGTCGCCGCGCAGCCAGATCCGCGCGTCCCAGCGCGGTCAATCCGTGCGGTACCCGGGTGCCGGGTTCCAGCGCCAGGTCCGGACAGCCGTCGCCGCCGGCGATCGCCAGCAGAATCATCCGCATGCCGTCGTGAGCGCCCAGCATCACCGCGGATTCGGTCTCCTCGGCGAAACGCTGCATCAGCGGTCGGGCCTGGGCAATGACCGGGTTGCAGCGGTTATAGGTGTTGCCCAGCGACAGCAGCACAGCGCCCAGCGCGTATTTTTCCCGGGCGCGCGAGTAGTTGAGATAGCCCAGCGAGCACAGGGTGAAGGTCAGTCGGGAGACAGTGGGCTTGGGCAGACCGGTGCGCAGGGCAATTTCGCGGTTGCCCAGATACTGCTCGCCATAGTCATAGCAGCGCAGAATCGCCAGTGAGCGCGCGGCCGCGGAAACGAATTGTGGATGATCCTGATCCGACTCGAAGCGGACCGTCGACAGCTGGCGCTTTGGATTGCCCATGCTTTCTCCCCGTGCTGGTGCGAGCTGGGCAGCGCCGGTAGCAAGCCTCGTGGGTTCATGCGAAAAGCCGGCTGCTGCTCTCTGTTTTTCTTATTGCATACTAAAATCAATCACTTGCCTTAGTGCGTCGCCATTGGCCAGGCGATCGAAGCCGGCATTGATCTGCTCCAGCGGCAAGCGGTGACTGAGCAGCGCGTCGACCGGCAGACGACCGGCTCGATAGAGCCCGATGTAGCGGGGCAAATCGCGCACGGGTACCGCCGAGCCCATGTAGGAACCCTTGATGGTGCGTTCTTCGGCGACCAGACTGACTGCCGCGATGCTCAGTTGCTGGCTGGGATCGGGCAGGCCGGCGCTGACCGTAACCCC
>JAGRJL010000297.1:2036-8291 GCA_020442775.1 Lysobacterales bacterium
TCGACCGCGATCAGCGGATTGGCGCCACTGGCCCGCGCCCCCAGCAGTGCCGCCATGCCGACCCCGCCGAGCCCGAATACGGCGGCGCTCTGACCAGCGGCAATTGCCGCCGTGTTGATCGCGGCGCCCACCCCGGTCAGCACCGCGCAGCCGAACAGGGCAGCAATGGCGGGCGGCAGGTCGTGATCGATCTTGACCGCCGAGCGCGCGGAGATCACCGCTTCTGCGGCAAAGCAGGAAACCCCCAGATGATGATTGACCGGGCTGCCGTCGAGCGCGCCCCAGCGGCGCTCTCCCCCGAGGAGGGTGCCGGCAAGGTTGGCTTGCGCACCCGGTTCACAAAGGGCGGCGCGGCCGCTGGCGCAGGGTGCGCAGCATCCGCAGCTGGGGACAAAGGCGGTAACTACCCGGTCGCCTGGGCTGAAGCCGCTGACCTGCGGACCCAATTCCAGCACCTCGGCGCAGGCCTCGTGGCCCAGCGCCATCGGCATCACCCGTGGCCTGCTGCCGTTGATCACCGACAGGTCGGAGTGGCACAGCCCGGCGGCGAGTATCCGGATACGCATTTCCCCCGGCCCGGGCGGGGCCAGGGTCAGCATCTCGATCTGCAGCGGCCGGGTCTGCGCATAGGGGCCGGCGCTGCCCATCTGCCGCAACACCGCCGCACGCACGCTCATGCGGCGGGCTCGATCAGCAGTTTACTCAGCGCATCCCGCAGCGGCTGCGGAATCGGCGTCGGCCGGCGCTGGTCACGATCGACAAACACGTGGACGAACCAGCCCGCTGCGGCAATCCTCTCGCTGCCCTGGGCAAACAGGCCGATCTCGTAGCGAACGCTGGAGCGGCCCAGATGGGCGACCCGCAGTCCGGCGTCGACCGCATCCGGAAACGCCAGCGAGTCAAGGAAGCGGCAGTAGCTCTCGGCGCAGATGCCGATCACCGGGCCGGCGTGGATGTCCAGTCCGCCCTGCCGAATCAGATAGGCGTTGATCACCGTGTCGAAATAGCTGTAGTACTCGACGTTGTTGACGTGGCCGTAGAGGTCGTTGTCCTTCCAGCGTGTCCCCAGTTGCAGGAAGTGCGGATAGTCAACCCGCCGATGGCCGTCGCTGGCAGCGTCGCCAGCGCTCATGCCGCGCTCTGCGCCGAGCGCTTGGGATCGGACCAGCGATTGGCGCGAACGAAGGTGCCGAAGTCGTTGAAGCGCACACCCATCTCACGCATCACCCGATGGGCAGTCGGCGCGGTCCACTGGCGGATGTAGAAGGGCTCCTTGACCACAAAGTGGTGGATCGCGTGGGTGCTGCCGAAGTTGAAGCAGAAGGCCTGGAAGGGCAGCAGCCACCACGGGTTGAGCACCTGGGTCTGCTGAATCACGTCGCCCGGGGTCACATCTCCGTGGTAGTGCATGTTGCTGCTGACAAAATGCAGGCAGAAGCTGCGCAGCACATTGGGACCGATCCAGACCACGATCAGGATGTCCAGCAGCGCCAGCGGTTGCAGCATGGCCGGTGGCCACTGGTGGGGGGCACCGATCAGCGCAGCCAGTGCGCTCAAACCGTGGCAGAACAGGAAGACATACCACAGCCCCCAGTTGATCCAGCCCAACGGGAAATAGATCGCCAGCGCGCGCTTCCACAGTCGGCGCCGGGTCGCCGGGTCCGAAACCCTGCGGATTCGATACCAGACCGAGAAACCCGCGTCGGCCAGCATCAGCAGTCGGGCCAGCCCCCAGCGCTCGCCGTTGGTGATTCCGCGCTCCTCACGGTCCTGCTCACCGCCCGAATACTTGTGGTGTTCAAAGTGCAGCTCGCGGCGCACCCAGGGATTGATGGTGCTCGGTCGCGCCAGCCAGCACAGCGCCAGCATCAGATGATGGGCCCAGGGCCGCCGCTTGAAGTACATCCAGTGGATCAGGTCGTGCTCGAGCTCGTGAGTCAGCGAGGCGAAGAAGGCGATCAGCGGAATCACCAGCCAGGCCGACCAGCCCCACTGCAGGTAGGCGTAGGCGCTGGCGCCCATGCCGCCCAGCGCCAGCAACAGGACCGCGGCGCCGATGCTGTCCTGGTGACGCAGCCAGCGATGGCGGGCACGCAGCGCGTTGCCGGCGGCAGTGATCACCTGCTTGATTTCGGCATTGCGTTCGCTGTCGCTTGGAGGAAGGTCTTTGGTTGCGGTGGTGGACATGGCTGCGTTTCGCGTTTGAACTCACCGCTTAGCCTAGATCAGCGCCCGCTCCGCCGCCCGACTCTGCCTGCCAACAACTTGACTGCGGACGCCAGTGTGGTCATTTTTCGAGCCGACCGGCCAAAACCTCGATACACATGACCTTACCCAAAGCCGAGACCGCCGACTCCCTGGCCACTGGCAAAGGCGCCTGATCGATGCCGATGGGCCGCACCGTGCTGAGCAGCTGGGTCAAGGCGATTCGCCGCACCCTGGATGCGCGCGGTATCGACAGCCTGGCGCTGTGCGCGCAAGCGGGGCTGGATCTGACGGCGCTCGATGATCCCAATGCGCGCTATCCGGTGGCCAGGACCACCCGGCTGTGGGAGCTCGCGGTGAAAGCCAGCGGCGACCCGGCGCTGGGTCTGGCGGTGGCCAGCAACGTCGGACCGACCACCTTTCACGCGCTCAGCTACTCGATCATGGCCAGCGCCAGCCTGGGCGACATGCTGGAGCGGGTGGCCCGCTACTTCCGGATTGCAACCGATGTGTCCACCCTGGAATATCGACCGGGAGCAGATGAGTGCCTGCTGGTGGTCTACACCCCTTCCGATCAGGAACAGCCGGCGTCGGAGTCGGTGGACGCCTTCACCTCGCTGCTGATCCGCACCGCGCGCAGCCTGGTTGGCCGCGAACTCAATCCGCTTTGGGTGAGCCTGCGCCATCCGGCACCGGCCGACGCCAGCTGCTATCAGCGAGTCTGGCGGGCGCCGCTCAGCTTCGACGCCGAGCGCGACGTGATCGCCTTTTCCCGCGAAGACTGTGAGCGCCCGCTGGACACGGCCAACGCCGAGCTGGCCCGGCGCAACGACGAAATCATCTCGCATTACCTGCAGCAGCTGGACCAGGCCACCCTGAGCGGCCAGGTCCGTGATCAGCTGATCAAGTCACTGCCGCACGGAGAACCCAGCGCGGAGCAGCTGGCGGCGACGCTGAACATGAGCCTGCGCAGCCTGCAGCGGCATCTGGCTGATGCCGGCACCAGCTTCGAACAGATCCTGCTGCAGGTGCGCCAGCAGCTGGCCGGCTCCTACTTGGCCGATCCGCGCTATGCCATCGGTGAGATCGCCTTTCTGCTCGGCTATGCCGATGCCAGCTGTTTTTCGCGGGCTTTCAGGCGCTGGCACGGGCAATCGCCGCGGGCCTTCCGCAGCGCTTCAGGTACTGCTGGTCTCTGAGGGTGCGGTCCTGGCCATGAAGCGATCCAGCATCGCGATGACCTCGTCCACCTCGATCAGATCCATCACCCCCGGCTCCTCGATCTTGCTGCCCCAGGGCAGCTCGCTGGCCGGACGCTGCCGATACTTGCGGGCTGCATCGTCATAGCGATCGACCGCCCAGGCTTGCGAATTGTAGGCACCCGAGCGACGTGGGTTGGAGGCCGCATGCAGACCGATCACCGGGCAGCCCACTGCACTGGCGATGTGCATCGGCCCCGAGTCTGGGCTGAGCAACACGGTCAGTCGGCCAAGCAGGGCCATCAGCTGCTTGAGGGTGTCCTTGCCGACCAGATCCAGCAGCGGGTGAGGCACCAGCGCGCCGATGGAATCGGCAAACTGCCTTTCGGTTTCGCTGCGCCCACCTAGCAGTACCACCCGCAGGCCATGTGCCTCGATCGCGTGGCGGATCAGCGCCGCCTGACGCTCCGGCGGCCAATTGCGCCGCGCATGGCTGGCGCACAGGTTCACCCCCAGCCAGCGATCGCCCGCCGGCAGATGCTCGGCGGCGAAAGCGAGGGCGTCAGCAGGAATCGGCATCTGCCATTGTGGCTTCGCCGGCGGCAAGCCCAGCTTCTCGGTGAAGGCCATCAACGCATCGGCCACATGTTCTCCCTCTGGCGGCGCCGGCCGAATCCTTTCGCTGACAAACAGGCCGTGGAAATCCTTCGAGCGCGCCGGATCCAGTCCGATGCGCCGCCGCGCGCGGATCGCGGTAGCAACCAGATTGGCGCGCAGCGAGATCTGCATGTGCAGCAGGGCGTCGAAACGGCGGCCGCTAAGCTGTCGGCGCAGTCCGCGATAGCTCTGCCAGAGCAGCTTCTTGTCGATTTCCACAAACTCCACGCCGGGCAATCCCTCGAGCAGCTTGTGCTCCAGCTTGCCGATGATCCAGGTGATCTTCACACCCGGCAGATCGCGCTGCAAACGCTGCACTACCGCGACCACATGGCTCGCATCGCCCAGCGCGGAAAGGCGCAGAATGCAAAGATCAAGGTCGCTGTTGGGTGCGGACAATCGACTAGACTCCGGATGCGTGGCAAACGTGCGCATTCTGCCAGCATCCCGAGGAACGACCATCGTGACGCTTGAGAAATCCGGATCGAGAAGGGCGTGACAAACGATTTGCAGACACAGCAGCTGGACCCGCAGACCTGGCTGATCTACCCGGCTGCCCTCAGGCAGCAGGTGCAGGGATGCTGGTTCGATCGCGAATACTGGGGTGAGGCGGCGCAGCCGTTGGCGGCCGAGCGCGGCGGTCGGCGTCCTCCGCTGCTGTTGCCCACCGACCCCGGTCCGTCGGTATGGCGTCACTATCAGCGCGGTGGCGCGGTTGCCAGGCTGTTGGGCGACCGCTACTGGTGGACCGGCCTGGCGCAAAGCCGGCCCTGGCTCGAACTCCAGGTCACCGTGCACCTGCACCAGGCAGGTCTGCTGGTTCCGCGCCCGCTGGCGGCCCGGGTCCAGCGCGAGGGACGCTGGTATCGAGGGGATCTACTGACCGAGCAGATTGCCGACTGCCAAACGCTGGCGCAATGCTGCGCCGATTCCACCGCTGCGCTGGACTGGGGCGCGATCGGTCACGCGATCGGGCAGCTGCATCGCGCCGGAGCCGACCATGCAGACCTCAATGCGCACAATCTGCTGATTGATGGCGATGGGCGGGTCTGGGTGCTGGACTTTGACCGCGCCCGACTGCGACCCGGGGCGGGGCGCTGGCAGCAGGCCAATCTTGAGCGCCTGCGCCGTTCACTGATCAAGCTGCAGCAGATGCCCGAGGCTGACGATTGGCAGCGACTGGTTGAGGCCCATGCGGCCGTGGTGGCACCCGGCCAGCCCCCGGGCAGCGCCTCTACAGGCTAAGATCGGCGCCCTGATCGAGAGTCGAGGGAACTCATGGCGGCAACTGCCCTGCATTTTCTGGGCGTCGGCAGCGCCAGCGCCGCAACGCTGGGGCCTTCTGCCGCGGTGGTGGAGCAGGCGCAGCAGCCGATGTTGCTGATCGACTGCGGTCCCGGCGTCGTCAATGCCCATAACGCGGCTTATCAGCAGCTGCCGGCAGCGGTTTTCATCACCCATCTGCACATGGATCATGTGGCCGGGCTGGAAACGCTGTTTTATGCGTCCAGAACGCTGCAACCCGCGCAGCAGCCGCGGCTTTACGTGCCGGTGACCCTGGTCGCCGCGTTGCACGCCCGTCTGGCCGAATTTCCCAATCTGCTGGCCGAAGGTGGGGCAAACTTCTGGGACGTGCTCCGGCTGGTGCCGGTCAGCGATAATTTCTGGCTAGGCGATGTGCGTTTCGAGGTGTTTCCGGTGCGTCACCATGCGCCCTACGCCGCCTATGGGCTGAGCCTGCGCGGGCGCTTTGTCTACACCGGTGATACCCGACCGATACCGGAGATGCTGACCCGGTACGCGGCGGCCGGCGAAGTGGTGTTCCACGATTGTGCGCCGACCGCCAATCCCTCGCACACCGGTCTGGAAGATCTGTCGCGCGAGTATGCTGGTTCTATCCTCAAACGAATGGTGCTCTATCACTACCCTGACGAAGCCACCGCGGAGCGCTACGAGCAAGCCGGGTTCCGGGTTGCGCGGGCGGGCGAGCGGATCGCGGTCGGGAGCGTCCGTGAACGCTGAGCAATTGCCGGCAACGCGCGACCGGCGTCAGCGGATCCTGAGCGAGTTGCGTCTGTCGATCGTTGATCGCTGCAACTACCGCTGTCCCTATTGCATGCCGGCTGACCAGATCGACGAAAAGCGCGACTTTCTTGCGCCCTCGGCCAGAATGAGTGCCGATGAAATCGAAACC
>JAGRJL010000298.1:0-5820 GCA_020442775.1 Lysobacterales bacterium
TCGACATCCTGTTCGAGCCGGACGGAAACATTCTGCTGCTCGACAACGTCACTCAGAACGTTCGCCGCTACAGCGGCAGCGATGGGCGCTTCATGGGGGTGTTCTTCACCATCGGCGCTGCCGGCTTTGCGCCCAAGTACATGGCGTATGGACCGGACGGCCAGATCTATATCGTCGGCAACGGCGCCAGCGGCGACCGGGTGCTGCGCCATGACGCGCGCACTGGCCAGTTTGTGGACAACTTCGTTGCGCCCGGCAGCGGTGGGCTGAGCGCCGGTCAGGGATTGGTGTTCCATGATGGCTATCTCTACGTCGCCAACGGCCCCGGTCGCAATGTGCTGCGCTTTGAGGCCAGCACTGGCGCTTTCGATCGAATCTTCGTCGATACCACCGGCAACGGCGGTTTGAACAATCCACACAGCCTGCGCTTCGGGCCCGACCGGAACCTCTACGTGGCGTCGCGCGGAACCGATTCGGTCAAACGCTATGACGGCGCGAGCGGCGCCTACATCGATGATTTTGTGGCCAGCCGTGCCGGAGGCTCGCCGGGCACCGGCGGATTGGCGCAGCCGGCCGGAATTCTGTTCGCCGATCTGGGCGAGCCTGCCGAACCGGCCATCAGCGCGCTGATGAGCGGTTCCTGGGCGGATTTCGACGCGCTGGGCCAGGGAATCCTGCTGGATGTGATCGAGGATGACGGCCTTGGTCAGGGCGGTACCGTGTTTGGCGGCTGGCTGACCTATGACGCCGCGCCGCCGGGAGACGTGGATCATCAGCGCTGGTTTTCGATCCAGGGTGTGCTGCCTGCCGCCGGCAGCAGCGTCGATCTGACCATCTATCTGAACCAGGGTGGCAACCTGCTGGCCGGCCCGCCGACCAGCGCCGCTGCGGTCGGCACGGCAACGCTCAACTTTGACGGTTGTAACGCCGCGACCCTGCGCTATCACTTCGACAACGGCTTCGCCGAGGATGGCGAAATCCTGCTGCAGCGAGTGATGGATGCCAGCGTGTGCAGCGACCCGACGCCCGGCCAGTTCGCGCTCAGCGCCAGCTACTTCGACCTGGCCTTTCCCGGCCAGGGGCTGCTGATTGAGGTCAACCCGGGTTCGCAGGCGCTGCTCGGCACGCTGTTCAGCTATGCGCCTGCAGGTCAGGCCAGCGACGCCGATCGCCACCGCTGGTTCAGCGTGCAGGCCGATCTGTCCACGACTGGTGCAGCGGGCGCGCAGGACGTCAGCGCCACCCTGTATGAACTGACCGGCGGCGTCTTCGACGCACCCCCGGCACCCACCATCACTCCGGTAGGCAGCGCCACCCTGCACTGGGAGAGCTGCGGCGAGCTCAGCTTCAGCTACGCCTTCAGCGGTGGCAGCGCCAGCGGACAGTCCGGAAGCCATCGACTTCAACGCCTGGGTGCGCTGCCCGCGGAGTGCGGAATCTGAGCGCGGCCGCCGCCTCCTTGATCGGCTCGGCGAATTCGCTTCCACGCTAGAATTCGGGCAACTTCAGGCGAGTGGGATCGGCAATGAACCGACGGGGATGGGCGAGGCAATGGACTGGACCCTGCTTATGGCTGGGCGCGGCGCTGACCGTCGCCACCGCCAGCGCCATCGCCGCTGAAACCTATCGACCGAGTTTCCATCCTGACCAGCTCAAGGGGCCATCCAAGGGGGAACCCAATCGGGTGCTGGTGCTGGGCAGCCCGCATCTCTCCGGCCTGCCCGACAGCTTCCAAGCCGCCATGCTGGAACCGCTGCTGCAGCGACTGGCCGAATGGCAGCCAACCATCATCACTACCGAGAACCTCTCCGGACTGCAGTGTGATGCGCTGACCCGGCAGCCGCAGCGCTACGCCGACACCATCAAGAACTACTGCGTGGACACCAGCGCCGCGGCCAAGGCCACCGGCATGTCGGTGCCCGAGGCCAATCTCGCCGCCGAGCAGATGCTGGCCGGCTGGCCGGACGCGCCCAGCCCGGCCCAGCGCCGACATCTGGCCGCCCTGTTCCTGGCCGCCGGCGAGCCGGCGTCGGCGTCGGTACAGTGGCTGCAGTTGGACGCGAGCGAGCGCATTGCCGATGAGCGCTTGCCGGCGGACCTGGTCGACTATCTGAACCAGCGGATTGAACGTAAGAACGAAAGCTATCTGGTTGCCGCTGCGCTGGCCGCGCGACTCGGTCTTCAGCGGGTTTACGGGGTGGACGACCACAGTGCCGACTGGGCGCCAGCCGACGAGGAAGCTTACGGCAAGGCGGTCATGAGCGCCTGGGACAACCCGGCAACCAAACGGCGACGGCAGGCCGGCGAGAGCAAGGAGCAACAGCTGGCCCAGCCCGACGGTCTGATGGCAATTTATCGCGCCGCCAATCAACCGGCCGAGGCGATCGCCGCCTTCGAATCCGATTTCGGCGCGACCCTCAATGAACCCTCGGCGCAGGGATACGGCCGGATGTATCTGGGCGGCTGGGAGACCCGCAACTTGCGGATGGTTGCCAATATCAGGGAAGTGCTCAGCCGCCAACCCGGCTCACGCCTGCTGACCATCGTCGGCTCTTCGCACAAGGGCTACTACGAGGCCTATCTGCAGCAAATGCATGATGTGCAGCTGGTCGACGCGCTGTCGGTACTGGGGACCGAATTGAATCCGGCGAAAACCACCGAATAAACCGCGTGATTGACCCTGGGAGCCAGCCGGTGCCACCACACGCGCACTGCAGGATGCGCTGAGCACAGCGAAGCGCATCGATCGCTTGCTGTCGTCAGCGATGCGGTCGTCACTCACCCGATGCCATGCTTGGCAGATTCAGCGAGCCGCCACCACCCGATCGCGACCGCCGTGCTTGGCCTGATAAAGCGCTGCATCGGCACGCTGCAGGAGTTGGGCGACGTGCTCCGAGCCGTCGAATCTGGCGACGCCCACACTCGCCCGCAGCGCGATCTGCGGCTGGTAGCGGGTCATCGGATGGGCGCGCAGCTGAGCGATCAGCGACTCGCAGATCGCGTTGGCGGCGGTCAGAGGATGACCGGGCAATATCAGCAGGAACTCCTCTCCGCCGTAGCGACCGAAGACCGCCGACTCAGGCAACAGCGGTTCCCACAGGCGCGCCAGGTGAATCAGCGCTGCATCACCGGCCGCGTGACCATGGTGATCGTTGATTCGCTTGAAGTGATCCAGGTCGACCAGCGCCACCGCCAGATCAGTTCCGGGTTGCGCCTGGGTACGGCACAGCTCCAACTGCTCCAGCAGCGCCCGTCGGTTGTACAGGCCGGTGAGCGAATCGCGACTGCTCAGCGCCGCCAGTTCGGCGTTGATCCGCTGCAGCTCGGCGTGCTGGCGATCCAGCGCATCACGCTGACTGCGAATCTCCAGCGTTCGCTCCGCCACCTGCGCTTCCAGCACCCGCTTGCGCGCCTCCAGCTGGCGCACCCGCCACTGCAGCAGCAGCGCGATGGAAGCCAGCACCATCATCAGCAGCAACGCCTGAAACCAGCGGGTCTGGTACCAGTGGGGCAGCACCTCGATGTCCAGACTGCGAGGGGCGACGCTGGGCGTGCCAAAGCGACTGATCGCCTCGATCTGGAACTGATACTGGCCGGGCGGAAGATTGGTGTAGCTGGCATAGCGCCGCTTGTCCGCTTCCTGCCAGCGCAGGTCGAATCCGTGCAGCCGGTAGCGGAAGCGCAGCTCGCGCGGCTGATCGAAGGCGATCGCTCCGTAGCGCAGCTCGACCACGCTGTCGCCGGCAAACAGGCGCAGGCTCCGAATCGAGGGTGCCGCCACCGCAGGACTCACCCTGGGGTCAGCGGCGCCGACCTCCCGCCCATCGACCAGCACCCCGGTCAGCTGTGGTCGCGGGGCCAGATCGCCCGATGCAACCTGCGCCGGATCGATTCGATTGAAGCCGCGAGCGCCGCCAAACAGCAGCCGCCCCTGCAGGTCCTTCGCGTGCGATCCGAACATGAACTCGATGTGCTGCAGCTGATCGCGCAGGCCGAAATTGATCACCGCTCCACTGCGCGGATCGAAGCGCATGATCCCGCGGTTGGAACTGAGCCATAACATCCCCTGATCATCGGCCTCGATGGCGTAAATCACCCGATTGGCCAGGCCATCGGCCTCGGTGTACCGGCGCCAGCGACCGTCATCGCCGACCCAGATCAAACCATCACTGCTGCCCACCCACAGCCCGCCGCTGTCCGCTGCTGCATCGGCGATATCCCAGACCACCCGGATTCGCGCATCCGGCGCCAGTTCACCCAGGGGATCTCCGACCTGGCTGTAGCCATAAACGCCAGACCAGGTGCCGATCCATACCCGTCCGGCTCGATCTTCGTGCAATGCGAAAACCCGTGCATCGGGCGGCTCGGGCAGCACCGGGTCGGCCAGCGGAAGGGCCGCCTGGGGCTGGGAAATTCTGACCAGCCCGCTCTCGCCGCCGATCCAGATTCGACCTTGCCGATCGCGCATCATCGAGCGTACCGAACGCACTTCCTGCAGTTCCTGCGCCTTCCGCAACTGCACTGGCTCGCTCAGCTGCTGACGATCCAGCTGCCACCAGCGCAGTCCGGCATCACTGCCTATCCACAGGCGCTGATCGATTTGCAGCAGGCTCCAGATCAGCCCCTCGGCAACCGATTTCGGCACCAGGGCAGCGGGCTGCTGATAGTCATAGCCCGGCCCGTCGGCATTGGCCCGAAGGGCGCCCTGACCGTATGTCCCAATCCAGACCCCTTCCGAATCGCTGCTGATCGCGCGAACCGCACGCGACTCGTCGGCGGCGGTCCTGGCCACTCTGACCTGATGTCGCGAAATTGCCTGCCGCTGCGGATCGTAGCGATCCAGGCCGTGATTCCAGGCGCCAATCCACAGCTTTCCGCCACCATCGGCTTTCAGTGAATAGACCAGCTTGCGGTGTGACTCCACCGCCATCTGGTCATCGGCATCCACGCGCAAACCGGTGCACTGGCAGTCGCTGCGCCAGGGGTAAGCGCCCTGATCAGTGCCCAGCCAGAGCGTTCCGTCGCCGCCGTCGGCCATCGACAATATCCGTGCCACCCCGGCCGGCAGTTCCTGATCGAAGGCAAAGACCCGATCCACCGCCCCGTCGGTGCGCAGCCGTACCAGCCCCAGCTGGTCCACGCTGATCCACAGCGTCCCAGCGGCATCTTCCAGCGCCGCCATCACCCGGTCGGCAATCCCCAGCCCAACGACGGCATCGCAGCGACGCTGCTCGCTATCATGCAGACAGGCGCCACGGTCCGTGCCGACCAGGGTGCGCTGATCGCGTAGCGGCACCACCGTGCGAACCGATTCGCCGATTCCGGCTGATTCCAGAGACAACACGGTTGCACTGGCTGCACCCGCCTCCGGCCAGCGGACGTCGAACAAGCCCTCGGCGGTGCCCACCAGGATCCGCGTAGCAGACAGGCTGGCCATGGCCTGGACGCTGAGATTGGCCGGGGGCGCATCAGGAAGCACCGTGCGCAGACCTTCGATCCGTTCCTGCAGCAGATGCATCCGTGCCAGTCCGCTACCGATGGTGCCGATCCAGAGCACCTCATCGGTGCGATCCAGGCGCTGGATAAAACCGTCTGGGAGCTCCAGACGCTGCGGATCGGCGCGGTAGACGCGAAACTCATTGCCATCGAAGCGGTTGAGGCCGTCTTCGGTACCCAGCCAGACGAAACCACGCGGATCGGTCTCGATCGCCACCACCGAATTCTGCGAGAGGCCGTCGTTGACGTCATAGTGATCGACCGAGCCCAGCGCGAGGCTGCTCAGCATCAGCCCCAACGCCAGCGGCCAGGCTCGATTCATCC
>JAGRJL010000298.1:5886-6676 GCA_020442775.1 Lysobacterales bacterium
AGGCGGAGCTCAGCGGCCCTGGATCGGAATGCTCAAGGTCGCGGTCGGGTTCTCAAAGCCATCGGCCAGAATCCCGTCGCTCACCACCGCATTGCTGTCGCTTGAACTGTTATCGCTCGGGTCCGCTTCGACCGTGCCATCCGGAACGCGAATGGTGGCGGTGTTGGTCACCGTTTCGCCCAGCGCGGCACTGACCGTAGCGCTGAGCACATAGCGCAGCACCGCGTTCACCGGCAGATCGACCAGCTGATCGATGCCGCCGCTGCCGCTGGCGCTCGGACAACTCGCGCCCTGCACCGGCGCGCAGGTCCACAGCGCGTTGCTCAAGCCAGCCGGAACTGGATCCTCCACCCGGGCGCCGGCCACCGCCAGCGGACCGGCGTTGCCGACCAGGATCTCGTATTCGACGAAGCTGCCGGGAATCGCAAAGGCCGAGCCGTCGTTTTTGCTGATCTCCAGATCCGCAGCCGGCACGACTTCCACGTCCACGGTGGCCGTCGCAGCGTTGTAGTTGGCGTCGGCTGCCTTGGTCGCGGTCGCCGTGCAGGTGCCCACGCCGATTCCGGTCAAGTTGCTATCGACGATCGAGCAGAATGCGGCGCCAGCGGTCACGACGTAACTCACCGTGCCGGTCCCCGAGCCACCCATGGTACTGAGCGTGCTCATGCCGTCGAAGGGGATCGTCGAAGGTGTGGCAGCGGCGGTCAACGCCGCCTGGTCGGCCGGGATGACTTCCACATCGACCGTTGCCGTTACCGCGTTGTAGTTGGCGTCGGCTGCCTTGGTCGCG
>JAGRJL010000299.1 GCA_020442775.1 Lysobacterales bacterium
GACATCCTGTTTACCGGACGCACCGTGCGCGCCGCGCTCAACGAACTGTTCGACTACGGCCGCCCGGCCAGCGTGTCGCTGGCGGTGCTGGTCAGTCGCAACGGGCGCCAGCTGCCGATCGAGGCGACCGTCTGCGGCGGTGAGCTGACGATGGAACCGGGTCAGCACCTGAAGCTGCGCGGACCCGATCCGCTGCGTCTGGAATCGGTTGGCGTGGAGTCCGGCGCCGAATGAAAAGCCTGCAGCTGGACGCCGATGGCCGCCTGCGCCATCTGCTGGCGATCGACGGTCTGACCAGGGACAGCCTGATTCAGCTGCTGGACCAGGCCGAGGCGTTGCGTGCGCAGGCCGCCAGAGGCAACCGCAAGCTGCCGCTGCTGCGCGGCAAGACCGTCGCCAACCTGTTCTTTGAAGATTCGACCCGCACCCGGGTGACCTTTCAGCTGGCCGCCGAGCGGCTGTCGGCTGATGTAGTCAATCTGGACGTGGCGCGTTCATCGACCAACAAGGGCGAAAGCCTGCTCGACACTCTGGCCACGCTGGAAGCGATGCACTGCGATCTGTTCGTGGTCCGCCATCCGCAGTCCGGCGCTGCCCACTTCATTGCCCAGCACGCGCCGCCCTCGGTGGCGGTCCTCAACGCCGGGGACGGACGCAACGCGCATCCCACCCAGGCCTTGCTGGACATGTTCAGCATTCGCCAGCGCTGCGGCGATGATTTTTCCCGTCTGTGCATTGCCATCGTCGGTGATATCACCCATTCCCGGGTGGCCCGCTCGGACATCCATGCGCTGGCCCTGCTCGGGGTCGGCGAACTGCGCGCCATCGGTCCGCGCACCCTGGTGCCTAGCCAGCTGGCCAGTCAGGGGGTGGTGATCCACGAAGACATGGATCGCGGTCTCAGGGGCGTCGATGCGGTGATCATGCTGCGGCTGCAGCGCGAGCGGATGAACGGCGCCTTCTTGCCCAGCGAGCGCGAGTACTTCCAGCGCTACGGTCTGACCACCGAGCGCCTCAGGCTGGCCAAGCCGGATTGTGCGGTGCTGCATCCGGGGCCGATCAACCGCGGCGTGGAAATCGAATCAGCGGTGGCCGATGGCCCGCAGTCCCTGATTCTCGATCAGGTCAGCAACGGTCTGGCGGTACGGATGGCGGTGATGGCGCAGATTCTCGGCAACCGCGCGCAGGAGCGGCAGCGATGAGCCGCTGGCTGATACGAAACGCACAGCTGCTGGGTCAGGGCGAGACGCTGGACCTGCTGATCGACAACGACCGCATCGGCGCGATTGGCCACCAGCTCGAGGTCAGCGGTGATTCACTGGAGCGACAGATCCAGGCCAACGGCGCCTGGCTGCTGCCGGGGCTGGTCGACCCGCTGGTCAGGCTGCGTGAACCCGGCGCCAGCCACAAGGCCACCATCGCCAGTGAAGCACGCGCCGCGCTGGCCATGGGCAGCACCTGGGTGGGGATGGCCGCCGATACCAGCCCTCCCATCGACAGCACCGCAGTGGTCGAAATGATCACCCGGCGCAGCGCTGCGGCGCAGGGCGCTCGGGTGCTGCCCTATGCTGCGCTGTGCCGGCCCTCCGGTCTGAGCGAGCTGGCCAGCCTGAGCGGCGCCGGCTGTCCGCTGGCGACCGACCAGGGTCAGCCCATTGATGACGCATCGCTGCTGCGCAGAGCGCTGCAGTACGCGAGTTCGCTGGATCTGCCGGTGATGCTGCAGCCGATCGACGCCGCGCTCAGCGGCGACGGGGTTGCCCATGACGGGGAGATCGCGGTGCGGATGGGGCTGAGCGGAATCCCGGTCAGCGCCGAAACCGTCGCGCTGGCCAGAATTCTGCTGCTCGCCGAGGAAGCGCAGGCGCGGGTGATCGTTGGTCCCTTGTCCAGCGCGGCCGCGGTGGCGCAGCTGTCCCAGGCGCAGGCGCGCGGGGTACAGGTGACCGGACTGGTTTCGACCCTGCAGCTGAGCCTGAATGAACTCGACCTCTACCCCTTCGTGCGGGATCTGCACCTGCAGCCGCCGCTGCGCGCCGAGAGTGATCGGCTGGCGCTGATCGAGGGACTGCGCAGCGGCGTGATTGGCCTTTTGTGTTCCGATCATCAGCCGCATGACGCTGACGCCAAGCTGGCCCCCTTTGGCGAGTCCCAGCCGGGCGCCTCAATGCTTGATGCCCATCTGGGGCTGGGGCTGCGGATGGTGCTGGCGGGAGAGCTCAGTCTGACCCAGTGGGTGGAGCGCGCCAGTCTTACCGCACGGCGCTGGCTGGGCCTTCCGCAAGCAACCTGGGAAGCGGGCGCGGAGGCCGATCTGATCCTGCTGGATCCGAACTTCGAGATGCCGCTGGATTCCGCCCGACTGCGCAGCGCCGGCCACAATTCACCCTTTCTCAAACGACACCTGCCCGGACGGGTGCTGGCGGCGGCGATCGGCACCCACACTTTTGTTGCGGAGAGCGAGCAGTGAGCAGGAATTGGCGATGGCTGATCGTGATGGTCGGGGGACTGGCGGGCTGCACCCTGATTCAGCCGTCCCCTGCGCCGCCACCGGTCGCGGTAGAGCCGCCTCCAGCCGCTCCGGCAGTGGACACGGCGAGTATCGTTCGCGAGGCGCAAAGCCGCCCGGAGAGCCTGGAAGTGGCGCCGCTGGAAAGTCCGGCGATTGCGCTGCTGGTGGAGCAGTCCGACACTGCCGTCGCGGCGAATCAGCTGGCCCAGGGCTCGATCCTGATCGAGCGCGCGCTGCGCATCGAGCCCTACAATCCGCGGCTGTGGCAGCGGCTGGCCGAAATCCGGCTGGCCCAGCAGCGCTATATCGAAGCCGAAGAGATGGCGATGCGCAGCTATGGCCAGTCGGCGCAGGTCGGCGAATGGTGCCGACGCAACTGGCTGACCCTGCGCGAGACCCGCAGGGCGCTCGGTGACCCAACCGAGTCCGAAAAGGCCGCACTGCGCGCCGAGGAATGCGTGCTCGCGCCGCCGCCCAGGTACTAGTCCAACTGATCTGGCGCGATCCGCACCAACCGGGCACGCCCCGGTCAAATCGGCGCCGCTGGCAGGGCGCGACCGGCTGAAGCGGCGGAAATCCGGTAGTAGACTCCCCGGTGGGCGGGCGCTTGTGTAGCGCAGACTCGGGGAGTGCAGATGGATCTGGCGAGCTTTTGGAACCTCATCGATCAGACGCGCCGTGAAGCCAACGGCGATCCGGAACATCAGGTGGAGCTGCTGCGCGAGCGGCTGAGCGAGCTGGAAAGCGACGAAGTCGTGGCGTTTGACCGTCACTTTGTGCAATGTCATGAACAGGCCTACACCTGGGATCTGTGGGGCGCCGCCTTCGTGCTGGGGGGCGGCTGCTCCGATGACGGCTTCATGGACTTTCGGGCCTGGCTGATCTCGCGCGGCAAACGGGTCTACGAGACCGCGCTGGAAGATGCCGATTCCCTGGTTTGGGCGGTCAAGGCCAGCGACGGTGAGTGTCAGCTGGAAGAAATCCAGTATGTGGCCGCCGAAGCCTGGGAGCAGATCACCAGCCTGCCGGCTGACGAGTTCCCCGAGCCTGTCATCGAGCGCAAGGCCGAGCCCGACGGGCAGCCCTGGGAAGAGGATGAACTGGCCGAACGACTGCCCAACCTGAGCCGCAAGTTCGGCTAGTCACTGCCTGAACGCGTTCAGGACACCGCTTCCGCTTGGGCCATGCGGAAGCAGCCCCGACCGGCTTCCTTGGCCTGATAGAGCGCGCTGTCGGCGCGCCGCAGCAGCACTTCCGCATCCATCTCGCCCGATGCCCGCACTGCGACGCCCAGCGAGGCGGAAATCGGACGCTGCACCGAACCCAGGTCCATCGGCTGCGCGATTGCCCGCAGCAGCTTGGCCGCGACCTGTCCGGCTTCCTGTGCGTCCCTGAGCCCTTCCAGGATCACCACGAACTCATCGCCGGCCAGGCGCGCCGGGGTGTCAGTGGCGCGCAGATTGCCGCGCAGCTGGTTGGCCAGATGGCGCAGCACCGCGTCCCCGGCGGCGTGACCCAGCTGGTCATTGATCGCCTTGAAATGGTCCAGGTCG
Organism: Lysobacterales bacterium; assembly: GCA_020442775.1. GTDB lineage: Bacteria > Pseudomonadota > Gammaproteobacteria > Xanthomonadales > SZUA-5 > SZUA-5. Next base: position 4,066 of record JAGRJL010000299.1, read on the forward strand.
ATAAACAGCAGGGCCAATACCGATTGCGCACCTTCGGCGCGCTGAATCGCCTGCTCCAGCAATTGCTCGAAATGTCGCCGATTGGGCAACCCGGTTAGCGCGTCGAAGTCGGCCGCCAGACGCAGATCCCGCTCGACCCGCTTGAGCCGGGTGATGTCGTGGATCAACCCGAAGATCCCGACGGTGCGACCGTGCGAATCCGTATCGGGCACGTAGGTGGCCCGGTAGGTGCGTCCGGCAAGCTCCATGTCAAAGACCACCCGCTCGCCAGCGAAGGCGGTTTCCAGGTGGGGTTCGATACGCGCGTAGACCTCTGCGTCATAGACCTCATCCAGCCGGCGGTCGGTAATTTCCGACAGCGGCTTGTCCAGCCAATCCTGATAGACCCGGTTGTTGAAGCGGAAGCGACGATCCCCGTCGATGTAGGAGATCAGCGCCGGCACGCTGTCGGTAATCAGCCTGAAGCGGCGCTCGCTGGCCTGCAGCGCGCGTTCGGCGTTGCGGCTTTCAGTGATGTCGGTGATCACCCCGCGAAATCCCTGAAAAACACCGTCGCGGTCAAAGATCGGCTTGCCCTTGTTGACCACCCAGTGGCGCTCGCCCTGCGCATCTTCCAGCCACAGCATCTGGTCTTCGAAGGCTTCGCGCTGCTGCAGCGGCGCAAAATAGGCCTCCAGTCCCTTTGCATCCGGATAACGATCGCGATAGGCCTCAACCGGAGTCTTGCCGAGCATCTGCTCGACGCTGCTGCCCATCAGTCGGGCGAAATAGGGGGAGACCAGCACCAGGCGTAGCTGGGCATCGGTTTCCCAGAAACCATCGGCGGAAATCTCGGCGAAATCCGATGCGCGCGCGGCGAAACGCTCGGCCTGCGCCCGCGCATGCTCGGTGGCGTCGTGCGCCTGACGCAGTTCGTTGACCCGCTGATTCAGATCGGCGGTCCGTCGGGCAACCTTCTGCTCCAGCTCTTCACCATGCCTGCGCAGCGCGTCGGCCTGCTCGGTCTGGCGCGCAATGCCTGACTGCAGCCGCTGCCTCGCCTGCTCGAATGACGCGACCAGTTGTGCAATCTCGTCGAAGTCCTCACCCTGGGGCGTGAGTCTGAAGGGTCGGCTCAGATCATCGCCATCGAATCGGCGCGCCTGCGCCGCCAGCGCCTGCAGCGGCGCCGACACCCGGCGCCGGAATTGTCGTGAGATTTCCCAGGCCGCGCCGAAGATCGCCAGCATCACGATGGTGACCACCAGCGGCAGCTGACGCAGCACCCGACCGATCCCGTGATCACGCCCCATGCTCACTGCCAGGCTGCCCAGCGGTCGCTGCGGCTGCGCCGGATGAATCAGCGGCAGTTCGGCGGTCATCCAGACGTCATCGCCGTCCGAACCGCTGCGCCACTGCTCGCCCTCGGCCGATTCCAGCGCCACCGTGCTCACCCCCGGACGCTGCGCGACTCCGTCCAGCAAATCGTCAATGCGCTGCGGATCCACTTCCCACAGGGCAGTGGTCAATGCCGGCACCAGGGTCGACTTGATCTCCTCCAGATGACGCCTGGCGCTGGCGCGTTCCTCCAGATAGACCCGCGTGATCAGCAGCAGGCAGGTCACCAGGGTGGCGATTGCGCCGATCCACAAGACCCGCTTGGTCAGCGCGGTGCCGATTGAAATCCGGTTCATGATTCGGGCTCGAACAGCCACTGCGACGGCGATTCGCCGGGCGGGGCAACGGTCAACCCGTCCGGCTCCAGCGTCAACAGCCGACGATCGGCCAGCTGCATGCGATCCAGCGTAGCGCCGAAGGTCTGCGCAAAGAGCGTCGGCAACCGACCGTCCGAGATCGCCTCACGCAGGCCCTGCTCCAGCCGTTCGGCCAGCGCCTCATTGTCCTGGTGCACAAAGAAATACAGTCCCGCCGGATAATGCAGCAGCAGCGTGGGCTCGACCGCCAGGTGCATATCCGCCCTGACCTCCAACTCCTGCTCGACCTCCGACAGCGCCCGCGGAAAGAAATCAAAGCGGCCCAGCGCCAGCATCTGGAACAGCGAGTCATAGCCGGCAGCGGTGACCACCGGAATCCGTGCGCCGCGCAGGACTTCGGCATCCGGCCAATCGTGCCCCAGTCCCGCGCGGAACTGGCGCAGGCGCTCGATCCCATCCACCGATGCAAAGCGCTGCGCTTCTCCCTGCCGTATCAACAGCACCCGCCAGCCAATCAGGCCACGATCAATGGGAATGGCCACCCGGCGCAGCCGCTCTTCGCGAGCAGGCGTGGAAACCGTCCAGGCGACGTCGATCAGGCCCTGCTCCAGCGCCAACAGGCTACGCGCCTGCTGCATGGTCACGGCGCTGGGGATCAGTTCAACGCCGTCGCTTTCCGCCAAAGCCACTTGCAGCACCGCCAGCGGGTAGCTGGATCGCTGGTCGACCGAGGATTCGCGTTCTGGATAGCGTATGTGCAGCGGCGCACAAAAGACCGCGGTGCCGGCCATCAGCCAGCACACTCCAAGGATCACCCTGATCAGACAGCGAGCCCCCTGCTCCACCGCCATTCGCCGTGCCCCCCGAGCTTAGACTTGCGGCCGCGGTCTTATAGCATGATGGAAGTTATGCCCACGTGATCCGCGATGGAAGCGGCAGCAGCTGGAGCGATTGAAGATG
>JAGRJL010000300.1:0-2121 GCA_020442775.1 Lysobacterales bacterium
GTCACCATCAAGGGCTCACCGGCCGACGACATCACCCTGCTGTTCGACCCCGAGCACAATTTGGAAGAGCGCATCCTCAGTGAGCAGTTCGCCTTCTGATTCGGCCGCAGCGACACCGGGCAATGCCACCGACAAGCTGGTGGTGGCGATCTCATCGCGTGCGCTGTTTGATCTGGGCGAGGCCCATCAGGTCTTCGAGCGCGACGGGCTGGATGCCTACACCCAGTACCAGCTAGCCCACGAAGACCAGGTGCTGGCGCCCGGCATCGCCTTCGAACTGGTCCGCAAGCTGTTGAATCTCAACAAGCTGAGTGCGGATTCGCCGCGAGTGGAAGTGATCCTGCTGTCGCGTAATTCGGGTGATTCGGGACTGCGGATCTTCAACTCCATCGAGCACTACGGGCTGGATATCGTGCGCGCGGCCTTCACCAACGGCTCGCCGCCCTATCAATACCTCAACCCCTTCGGCGGGCACCTGTTTCTGTCGGCGCACGGGGAAGATGTGCGCCTGGCGCTGGATGCCGGCTTTGCTGCGGCAACCATCCTGCCCTCGGCCAAGGCCGGCGCCCATCGCGAGCAGCTGCGCATCGCCTTCGACGGTGACGCGGTGCTGTTCTCCGATGAATCGGAGCGGATCAGCCACGAACAGGGGCTTGCGGCCTTCAGCGCCAACGAACGCGAGATGGCCAGACAGGCGCTCTCAGGTGGGCCCTTCAAGACCGTTCTCCACACCCTGCACCGGATTCAGAGCGCGCTGCCGGCAGAGCAGTCGCCGATTCGCACCGCGCTGGTGACCGCACGCTCGGCGCCAGCGCACAAGCGGGTGATCCTGACTCTGCGCGAGTGGGGCGTGCGCATCGATGAGGCGCTGTTCCTGGGCGGCCGTGACAAGGGGCCTTTCCTGGCCGCCTTCGGCGCGGACATCTTCTTTGACGACCAGCAGCGCAACTGTGAAACCGCGGCAGCCCACGTCACCACCGGACACGTGCCGCATGGCGTCGCCAACCGCTAGCCAGGTCTTCACCGAGCGCGGCCATCAAGTCACCCGACTGGAGGCCTTCGTCGACGCGGCCTTCGCCTTCGCCGTCACCCTGCTGGTGATCTCCTTTGACGCCATTCCCAGCAATGCCGCGGAGCTGATTGCCGCGTTCAAGGCGATTCCGGCCTTTGCCGCCAGTTTCGCGATGGTGGCGATGTTCTGGTACGCCCACAACCTGTGGAGCCGGCGCTACGGTCTGGACGACGGCGTGTCAATCTGGCTCAGCCTGCTGCTGATCTTTCTGGTGCTGGTCTACGTCTTTCCGCTGCGGCTGATCTTTGCCAGCGCGCTGGCCTACCTGACCGACGGATGGCTGCCGAGCGCCTATGAAATCCAGAGTCTGGACGATCTGCGCCTGATGTTTATCACCTACGCCTGCAGCTTCATCAGCCTGTGCGGGGTGCTGGCCCTGCTCTACAGCCGAGCCGGCCGATTGCAGACCCAACCCCCGCTAAGCGGCAAGGAACGCTACCTCACCAAAGTAGACGAATGGCGCTACTGGCTGTCGGCGATCATCGGCATTCTCAGCCTGGTGACCGCCCTGGTGGTTCGGGAAGCCTGGCCTCAGTGGCTCTACGGCGCTCCCGGGATGGTCTATTTTGCGCTGTCAGCCCAGGGCTTTCTGGCGCACAAGCTCGCAGGACAGGTGCCCGAGGACTGAAGCGACGGGCATTGTCAAACACTGCTGTCCTGACTTGATCGGCTTTGGTCACCGCGACTTTGCTCGCTATGCTGCGACACCCGATTGCGCGGAGGCACCCGATGCCGGTCAAGAGTCTGAGTTTGCTGCTGTGGCTGTTAGCGCTCTGGATCCCGACCGCCTGGGCAGCGGACGAGAGCGCGAGCCTGGATCTCAGCGCCTATCAGCGCCAGCCGGGGCTGCTTGACCTGTATCCGGGCGACCCGGCAGGCCGGGTGCTGGTCGGGGTGCGGCTCAGCGATTCGCCGCTGCTGCTGGTCGCCGGTCTGCCTGGCGCGCTGGGTTCGAACGAGATTGGCCTGGACCGCAACCGGATGAGCGATCCAAAGATGGTGAGCTTTCGCCGAAGCAGCGAGCGACTGCTGCTGATCCAGCACAACAG
>JAGRJL010000300.1:2299-3129 GCA_020442775.1 Lysobacterales bacterium
GACTACGCGATCGACCCCAAGCGCAGCGTGGCGCTGGTGGAGGCGACCCGGACCTTTGCCGACAACGTCGAATTCGAGGCCCTGATCACCCTGCAGGGACCGGGCGAGGCGCCGATCGTGCAGCAGGTTGCCGCCGACCCCCGAACCATCAGCCTGCGGCAGCGCTGGAGCCTGATGCGCCTGCCTGGACCGGGCTACGCGCCGCGTGTCTATCACCCGGCCTCCGGCGGCTACAGCGTGCGCCGAATCGATTTCGCGCAACCGCTGGATCAATCCCTGGAACAGCTTTGGCAGCCGCGCTTTCGTCTGATCAAGACCAATCCGAATGCCGAGCGCAGCCCGGTCACCAGGCCGATCGTGTTCTACCTGGACCGCGGAACGCCCGAGCCGGTCCGCAGCGCGCTGCTGGAGGGCGCCAACTGGTGGTCGGCCGCCTTCGATCAGGCTGGTTTCGTCGATGCCTTTCGCGCCGAGCTGCAGCCGGCGAACGTGGATCTGATGGATCTGCAGGTCAACGCCATCACCTGGACTCATCGCGCCACCCGCGGCTGGTCCTACGGCGGCGGGATCATTGATCCGCGCAGCGGCGAGATCATCAAGGGATTCGTCAATCTGGGGTCCCAGCGGGTGCGCCAGGACTTGCTGATTGCCGAAACCCTGCTGGCGCCCTTTGCCGCCGACGCCGACCCGGCGCTGGCCGCCCAGGCGCAGGCGATGGCGCTGGCCCGTCTGCGCCAGCTGGCTGCACACGAGGTGGGACACGCGTTGGGGCTGGCCCACAACTTCGCCGCCAGCGCGCACGGCAACGGCTCGGTGATGGATTATCCGCA
>JAGRJL010000301.1 GCA_020442775.1 Lysobacterales bacterium
CCAAGCAAACCCTGAGCGAGAACGAGCTCAATGACGCGCTGCTGCTGCTCGCTTCCGCTCTGGTGATCCTGCCGATCCTGCCTGATGCCAATCTGGGTTCGCTGGAAGGACTGAATCTGCGCCGGCTGTGGACCCTGGTCGTGCTGGTCATGGCGATCAATGCCGCCGGCTACGTCGCGGTTCGCGCCTTCGGACCGCGCCTGGGTCTGCCGCTAACCGGGCTGGCCGGTGGCTTCGTGTCCAGCGCCGCCACCATCGGCAGCATGGCCCAACGCGCACGGCAGACCCCGGAACTGGCGCGCGGCGCAGCGGCCGCCGGCATGGCCTCCAATATCTCCACCCTGGTCCTGCTGGCGATCATTCTGCTGGCCGGCGATCAGGCCTTGCTGTGGCGCATGGGACCGGCGCTGATTGCCAGCTTCGCAGTCACCGCAGCTTATGCCGGTGTGGTCGGATGGCACGCGCTGCAGCAGCCCACCGAGCACGGCAACGGGCTCGGCCAGCGGCCCTTTCACTTCGGCCATGCGCTGGCCTTTGCCGGGTTGATCGCACTGGTGCTGGTGGGCGCCAATCTGCTCAAGCGCTGGTTCGGCGAAGCGGCGGTACCGGTGGGCGCGGCACTGGCCGGATTCGCTGACACGCACGCAGTCGCGGTATCGATGGCGGAAATGACCGCGAGTCGGACGCTCGCGGTGGAGCAGGCTTCGGTGGCCGTGCTGATGGCCTTCACCACCAACACCCTGACCAAGGCTGCGCTGGCCTGGACCGCGGGTGGACGCAAATACGCCGGAGTGCTGCTGCCGGGCCTGGTGTTGATGCTGGCGACCATCTGGATAGCGTGGGCCACCGGCATTCCCGGCTGAGCGCTCACTGCAGCTCTCCGGCGGCCGCAGTAGCAGAGTCATGAAATATGCGGGCTAGACTGCAGCCACAAAAAAGCCCCAAGTCATTGAAACTTGGGGCTTGAATTTGGCGGAGAGAGAGGGATTCGAACCCTCGATACAGGTTTTGCCCGTATACTCCCTTAGCAGGGGAGCGCCTTCAGCCGCTCGGCCATCTCTCCAGATTTTCTTGATTCGCTCGACCCCGATCCAGCTAGCGGCGGCGACGAGGGCGGCAAGGATAGCCTAGCCGCGGCCTTCAGCCAAGCATTGATCTCCGACTGCCTGAACCGACCCTGCTGAGTGGAAAGTCGACACGGTCAACGCTCCTCCGGGTCGCCGTCGTCCTGACTTGCGCGAATCTCGATGGCGATGCTGAGATCCTCTTCGTCGGGATGCTCCCGTCGAATCCGCTGGTAGATTTCTTCCCGGTGCACGGCGACGTGCTTGGGCGCGGTAATCCCGATGCGCACCTGATTGCCTTTGACGCCGAGAATAGTGACCGATACATCGTCACCGATCATCAGCGACTCGCCTACCCTGCGGGTGAGAATCAGCATCTCACACTCCTCTTCCCATGCCCTCGCCACTGGAACGATCCACCATCTGGATCGCCTTCTTGGCGCCGGTCCATCCTGGACCGTCCCTGCATAACTCGTGCACGATCACCATGCCCGTCTGCCTTGATGCTACTCGTCACCCCGACTGCAAGCAACGTACTGCGGGAGATTGGGCCAGCCCAGCCCGAAAATTTCGCCTGCTTCCGCTACAATCGCGCGCCCTCGCTGTTGCCGCATCCGTCTCGTGTCTGTTGACGCCGCCCTGCTGAAGCTTCCCTTACCCAAGGCCAATCAACGCTGGCGCCGCTGGCCGACGCCGCACGGTGCTGCCTTGGCACTAGCGATTGCGGAAGCAGCACGGCAATGGCCGCGGCCAGTAGTGGTATTCACCCGCGATGCGCATGCCGCGCAAAGTCTGTTTGCCGATCTGCAGGCAATGGCCGGTCCGGATCTGCGCTGCCAGATCCTGCCCGACTGGGAAACCCTGCCCTACGACCATTTCCCACCGCACCCGGAGATCGTTGCCGAGCGGATTGCTACCCTGATCGATCTGCCCCGCCGCGACAGCGGCGTGCTGCTGGTGCCGATCGGCGTGGCCCTGCAGCGACTGGCCCCGCGCAGCTACCTGCTGGGGCGATCGTTGGTGCTCAAGGCGGGCGATCGCTTCGATCTTGAGCAGCAGCGCGCGCTACTGGAGCAGGCCGGCTATCGCACCACCTCACAGGTGCTGGAGCCGGGAGAGGTGGCGGTTCGAGGCGGGCTGATGGATCTGTTCCCGATCGGCGCCCGCGAGCCCTACCGACTGGAACTGTTCGACGACACGATCGAAAGTATTCGACCCTTCGATCCGGAATCCCAGCGCTCGGAGGGCAGCGTCCCTTCGGTCAAACTGTTGCCGGGTCGCGAATTTCCGTTCGACAGCGAGGCGCTGAAGCAGGTCCGCGAGCGCATTCGCGAACGCTTCGACATCGATATCCGCCGCTCGGCCTTCTATCAGGACCTGAAGAACGGGCTGGCGCCGGGCGGCATCGAGTACTACCTGCCGCTGTTCTTCGAGCAGACCGAGACCCTGTTCGAGTATCTGCCGGAAGGCAGTCTGGCGATGGTGGTCGATGACGCGCTGGAAGCGGCCGAATCCTTCCTCGCCGAGGCCGCAGAACGCTACGAACAGCGCGCCTATGACATCGACCGTCCAGTGCTGCCGGTGGCGGAGCTGTTCGTCGACATTGAGAACCTGCGCCAGCGCCTGAACCAGCTCGACCGGGTGTTGATCGACCGCGATCAGGCCGATCAACCCAGCGAAGCGCCGCCCGAGCTGCCGCTGTTCCCGCGCAGCGGCGAGCCGGGGCAGGCGCTGCGGGATTACATCGCCGGGCATCCCGGTTCGCTGCTGATCGCGGCCGATTCCCCGGGCCGGCGTGAAGCGCTGCTGGAGACCCTCGCGCGCCACAACCTGCGCGCGGTGATGGTCGAACACTGGGGTGAATTCATCACCCAGCGACCGCCGCTGGCGGTGACTTCGGCCGCGCTTTCGGACGGATTCCATCTGCCCGATGCCCACCTGACCGTGCTGACCGAGCGTCAGCTCTACGGCGAGCGCGCCGCGCAGTCGCGCCGGCGCGGGGAAGCCGCCCGGGATCCGGCCACCATCATTCGGGATCTCGGCGAGTTGGCCGAAGGCGCGCCGGTGGTCCACGAGGACCATGGCGTCGGTCGCTATCAGGGGCTGGTCAGCCTGGAGCTGTCCGGGATGGCAGGCGAGTTTCTGGCGATCGAGTACGCCGGTGGCGACAAACTCTATGTACCAGTCGCCCAACTGCAGTTGGTCAGCCGCTATACCGGTGGCGCGATCGAGCATGCGCCGCTGCATGCGCTGGGCGGCGAAGCCTGGGAGAAGGCCAAGAAGCGTGCGGCGGAGAAGATCCGCGACGTGGCCGCCGAACTGCTGGAAGTGCAGGCCCGGCGCGCCGCGCGCCAGGGCGAGGCCCTGCCCCTGGACCGTCCGCTGTACGAGCAATTCGCCGCCGGCTTTCCGTTCGAGGAAACTCCGGACCAGCAGCAGGCGATTGACGCGGTGCTGGCCGATCTGGCCAGGCCCACGCCGATGGACCGGGTGGTTTGCGGCGACGTCGGCTTCGGCAAGACTGAAGTGGCGCTGCGTGCGGCCTTTTGCGCGGTGCAGGCCGGCAAGCAGGTCGCGGTACTGGTCCCCACCACCCTGCTCGCCCAGCAGCACTACCGCAACTTCACCGACCGGCTGGCCGACTGGCCGGTCAAGATCGAGCTGCTCTCGCGCTTTGTCTCCAGCAAGGATTCCAAGAGCGCAATCGCGCGGCTGGCCGAGGGCAAGGTCGATATCGTGGTCGGCACCCATCGGCTGATCCAGGGCGATCTGAAATTCAAGGACCTGGGCCTGGTCATCGTCGATGAAGAACAGCGATTCGGGGTGCGCCAGAAGGAACGCCTGAAGACCCTGCGCGCCGAGGTCCACTTGCTCACGCTGACCGCCACGCCGATTCCGCGCACCTTGAACATGGCGCTGGGCGGGCTTCGTGATCTGTCAATCATCGCCACGCCCCCGGCCCACCGACTGGCGGTCAAGACCATGATCGCGCAGCGCGAAGCCGGCTTGATCCGGGAGGCGATACAGCGCGAACTGGCCCGCGGCGGCCAGGTCTATTTCCTCCACAACGACGTGCAGAGCATCGAAAAGGCCGCGCGCGAGCTGCGCGAGCTGATGCCGCAGGCGCGGATCGCGGTGGCCCACGGGCAGATGGCGGAGAAGGGCCTGGAGCAGGTGATGCTTGACTTCTACCGGCAGCGCTGCAACGTGCTGGTGTGCAGCACCATCGTCGAGAACGGGATCGACGTCCCCTCGGCCAACACCATCATCATCGAGCGCGCCGACAAGTTCGGGCTGTCGCAGCTGCATCAGCTGCGTGGTCGGGTCGGACGCTCGCATCACCGCGCCTACGCCTATTTGCTGGTCCCCGACCGCAAGGCGATGACCGGCGACGCGGTCAAGCGACTGGAGGCGCTGGCCTCGCTGGAAGAACTGGGCGCCGGCTTCACTCTGGCCACCCACGATCTGGAAATCCGCGGCGCCGGCGAGCTGCTCGGTGAGGAGCAGAGCGGGCAGATCCAGGAGGTCGGCTTCTCCCTGTACAGCGAGTATCTGGAGCGCGCGGTGAATGCGCTCAAGGCCGGAAAGATCCCGGATCTGGACGCCGATCGCGACCATGGCGCAGAGGTGGAGCTGAATCTGCCGGCGCTGATTCCGTCGGACTACATGCCTGACGTGCATACCCGGCTGACCCTGTACAAGCGTATTGCCGGCTGCCGCAGCGAGGACGAACTGGACGCGATGAAGGTGGAGATGATCGACCGTTTCGGGCTGTTGCCGGAACCGACCAGAAATCTGTTCGCGGTCTCGGCGCTGAAGCTCAAGGGCGGCGCTTTGGGGATCAAGAAGCTGGTGCTGGGACCGCAGGGCGGCCGCCTGCAGTTCGAAGCCAAACCCAAGGTTGATCCGATGGTGGTGGTCAAGCTGATCCAGCGCGAAAATAAGCGCTATGGCTTCGACGGCCCCGATCGGCTGAAGATCCGCGCTACCCTTGAACAGCCCGCCGAGAGACTGGCGTTGGCCGACACCTTGTTGAACCAGTTGGGAAATCGCCATGCCGCATGAGCACAAATTGCCCCGCACACTGATGCTGATCGCCCTGTTCGGCTGGTGCCTGGGCATGGCTGCGGTCGCGCAGGCCCAGGAGCCCCTGCCCAACGCGGTCCAGATCGAAGTCCTGGTGTTCGAGTACGTCAATGGCGGTGCCGGCAGCGAGGCGGCCGAACGTCCTGGCGACGAAGGCTATCGAGACCTCTATGTACTCAGCGAACCGGCCGGCGACGGCTGGTATCGGGTGATTCCGGCCAGCAAGCAGCGCCTAGCGGGCGCTTCGGGCGTACTCGGCCGCTCTTCACGCACCCGACTGCTGCTGCACAGCGGCTGGCAGCAGCCCAGTCGGGACAGCCGCCGAATCGTGCTGCGCAGCGACTCGGAAGTGCACACCAGCGACCCCGACCGCGGGATGCTGAGCGGGCTCAAACCCGCCGCAGAGGGCTGGGTGGAGCTGCAGTCCGGACGTGGGCTGCGTCTGCAGCTGAGCTTTGACCATCGACGCCAGCAGGACGGTGAGCTGACCCTGTTTCGGATGGATCAGACCCGGGTGATCAATCCTGGCGAGATCCAGTATTTCGATCACCCGGCTTTCGGCGTGCTGGTCAGGGTCGACAGCATCGACGAGGGGCTGTAACCAGCAGGCTGCTGGCCCATCCCCCGCCCAACCTGGCCTTTTTGAGGAACCCCCCTGACTATGCTTGAATTTGTTCCCGGGCAGCGCTGGTACAGCCTGGCGGAGCCCGAACTGGGGCTGGGCACAGTGTTGCGCACGGCACCGCGATCGGTGCAGGTGGTCTACACCCAGAGCGGCGTCATCCGTCACTATGCGACCGCTTCGGCGCCGCTGGAACGCGCCCGTTTCCAGGCCGGTGACCGGATCGTCGCGGCCGGCGAAAGCCGCTCTGTGGAACAGGTGATCGAGCAGGACGGGCTGTATTTCTATCTGTGCGGCGGCGAACCGCTGCCGGAGACGGCGCTCGATGATCGCCAGGCGGCTGGCCGACCGGAAGACCGTCTGGTCGCGGCCAGAGTCGGCTCCAATCGTCATTTTCGTCTGCGCCTGAACACCCTCCAGGCCCGCGCCCAGGCGCGCGCGCGACCCAGCTGGGGACTGGAGTCGGCACGCATACAGCTGCTGCCGCATCAGCTGGGAGTGGTCGCCGGCGCGCTGGCGCAACCGACCCCGCGGGTGCTGCTGGCCGACGAAGTGGGTCTGGGCAAGACCATTGAGGCCGGGCTGATCCTGGCCAGGCTGATCGCCAGCGGGCGCGCGGAAAGAGTGCTGATCCTGGTACCGGAGCCGCTGGTGGTGCAGTGGTTTGTTGAACTGAGGCGCCGCTTCCAGCTCAATTTCGCGGTTTACGACGAAGAGCGGGTGGCCTCCATCGAGGCCTCGGGCAGCAGCGAGAATCCCTTCCTCGACGACCAGTGGGTGCTGACCGAACTGGGCTTCCTGACCGCTTCCAGCAAGCGCCGCGAACAGCTCACCAGCGCCGGTTGGGACCTGATCATCGTCGACGAGGCGCACCATCTGGCCTGGGATCCGGAAGAAGCCAGTCCGCAGTACCAGCTGGTAGAACAGCTGGCGCTGACCACGCCCAGCCTGATCCTGCTCACCGCCACTCCGGAGCAGCTGGGTCGCTCGGGGCATTTTGCGCGTCTGCGCCTGCTCGATCCGGATCGCTACAGCGATCTGCAGCACTTTGTCGCCGAGAGCGAACAGTTCCAGGCAGTTTCCCAGGCCGCCAGCGAGTTGCTCGGTGACGACCCGCTCAGCCCCGCCTCGGAGAAACATCTGGCAACCATCCTGGGCGATGATCGCGAGGCCATTGGACACATCGAACAGCTTCCTGATCCCGCCGCAAAGGAAGCGCTGCTGGATGCGTTGATTGATCGCCACGGCACCGGCCGGGTGATGTTCCGCAATCGACGCGAGAGCGTTGGCGGATTCCCCGGTCGCGAACCGGTAGCGGTTCACCTGCCCTCGCCCGGTCACGATCCGGCCCTGGCCGCACGACTGATCGAAGAATTTGACCGCGATCTGCAGCCACCCGATCTGAGCCCGGCCTTCAACGCCGCAGAAACCGAAGACGTGCCGCCGGCAGTCACCATATTGACCCATGACCCGCGCTTTGCCTGGCTGCTTCAGCTTATCGAGCAACTGGACGACCACAAGCTGGTGCTGATCTGTCGCTCAAGGGCCAAGGTGGAGCTGCTGGAGGCCGCACTGCGGATCAAGGCCTCTGTTCGGGTAGCCCGATTCCATGAGGGGCTGAGCCTGGCCCAGCGTGATCGCAACGCGGCCTATTTTGCGCAGAATGATGGCGCCAGAGTGTTGCTTTGCTCGGAGATCGGCTCGGAAGGACGCAATTTCCAGTTCGCCCACCATCTGATCCTTTGGGACCTGCCTGCCGACCCCGATCTGCTCGAGCAGCGCATCGGCAGACTGGACCGTATAGGCCAGAGCGAAACCATCAAGATCCACTACTGCGTGCTCGCGGACACCGCCCAGGCGGCGCTGGCGCGGTGGCTGGAGGAGGGACTGGACGCCTTCCGCAGCAGTCCGCCCGATGGCCGCGAGCTTTACCACCAGTTCGGCCCGCGCACGGTCGAAGTCGCCCGAGCGATCGCCCGGGGCAAATCCGGCAGTCATCAGCATCTGGAGCAGTTGATCGCAGACAGCCGCACGCGCCACGAGCAGCTCAGTGAGCAGATCCGCTCTGGCCGTGATCGCCTGCTGGAGTTGGCCACCCGGCGCGATCATGGCGGCAGCGAGTTGATCGCGGCGCTGGACGGGATCGACCACGACCCGCTTCAGGACGGCTACGTGCAGCAGCTGTTCGAGCACTTCGGCATCGATGTCGAGGAACTTGGCCTGCGCCGGGTGCGACTGGACCCCGAATACGTCAACAACAACGCCTTTCCCGGTCTCAAGGACGGTCCGGAGACCATCACCTTTGACCGCTACGAGGCGCTGGGTCGCGACGACCTGGGCTTTGTACGGCTGGATCACCCGCTGGTGATGGGGGCTCAGGAACTGCTGTTGAGTAGCGAAGACGGCGGCGCTGCATTTGTGATCGACTCATCCCTGCCCAGCCGCAGCGTGCTGCTGGAGGCGGTTTTCGTGCTCGAAACCATTGCGCCGCGTGGCGTGGACGTCGGCCGTTTCCTGCCTTCAACCCCGATCAGGGTGCTGGTCGACAGCCGCAGGGAGCGGCGCCAGCACGAGGTCGATCCCGCGGCAGAAAGCCGCAGCGATGAGCGCCCTGCCGACCTGGCCCGCCTGCGCAAGGTGCTCAACACGCTGGTGCCGGCGCTGCGCGACGAGGCTGCGACCATGGCTGATCAGGACGCCGCCGAACTGATCGCTGATGCCCGCGCACGCGCGAGCGAGGAACTCAGCCGCGCTCGCGAACGACTTAGCGCCCTGCGTCGGGTCAATCCCAACGTCCGTGAAAGCGAGCTGACCCAAGTCGACGAACAGCGCGAAGCGCTGGATCAGGCCCTCAGCGGAGCGCGGGTGCGGCTGGATGCGGTTCGGCTGATTGCCAGCCCGGACATCATGCAGCTGGCGGCGAGGAATTA
>JAGRJL010000302.1 GCA_020442775.1 Lysobacterales bacterium
GCGCTGCCGGTGAAGTTCAGCGTACCGCTGTTGCTGGCGTAGTCCGACGGCTGGGTCGCGCTGCCGTTGCTGGTGCTGAAGGGCACGCTGAAGCCGCCCTGCACCGAGCCGGTCAGGCTCACGGTGAACACAAACGCCGTATTGCCCGAGTTGCCTTCGGCCAGGGTGACGTCGTTGATCGCAATCGACGCGCTGTCGTCATTAACAATGGTGCCCACGCCGGTGCCGTCACTGATGGTGGCACCGACCACGTTGCTTAGCGTGAGATTCAAGGTCTCATCGGGCTCCAGCACGGTATCGCCCAGGATCGGCACGCTGACGGTGGCGGTGGCCGCGCCGCCAGCGGTGAAGGCCACCGGCTGAGCCACCACCGGGGTGTAGTCGGAGCCGCTGGACGCGGACCCGTTGCTGCTGTCCGCTTGCACCGTGACCACGTCATCGGTGTGAGAGCGGGTGATGGTGAACACCATGTTGCTGGTCCCCGAGTTCCCCTCCGCCAGGCTGACGTCGTCGATGCTCAAGGTGGCCGGTTCGCCGGGGAATTTGTAGCTGACGATTCGGGTGCGCCAGTTGAAGGTCCCGTCACTGGACAGATACTGGCCGATGTACCAGAAGGTGGCGTCGTCCACCGGATCGACCTGGATCGTCGAATAGTCGCCCCAGCGGGTCAGGGTGCCGGTTTGCGAGCCAGTCCCGGTGAGCGCGACGATCTCGGTCTGCAGCGTGTTGAGCGGATCGTTGAGTTCGCGTCCGGCGATGCCGATCGAGGGCTTCAGCCCGGTCGCGGAGTCGACCACGCTGTAGCCGAGCATGATGTTGCCGAACTGGTCCATCGCGATCGAGCCCATCCAGCGATTGCCGCTGGAACCGGGATCGTAGGTCCCGTTCTGGAAGATCACCGGGCGATTGGCGACCACCGGATCACTGGGATTGCCCAGCGGATTGCGAATTTCATACCAGCGCACCACGGCGCCGCGGCCGCCGGCCCCGTCGGGATCGACCGAATGGGTCACCAGCATGCTCTCCACGCCTCCGCGATTGCGAAAGGCCAGCCGATACATCAGTCGGCTCCCCAGCGTATCGAGCTGGTTGGTGGTGCCCGGCTGCGCCACGCAGGTTCCGCCGGTGCCGTTGCAGGCGAACTGCAGGGCGACCGGCAGGTTGATGAAGGATCCCGATGCGCCACCAAAACCGTTGTTGAAAGTAATCGTACCGGCGGCGAAATTGGGCTTGAGCTTGAGATAGCGCAGCGCCTGCGCGCTGGACACGCGCATGAAGATCCCACCCTGGGTCAGGTCAGACGGCAAGGTGGTGCCATCCAGATCGGCAGGCAAAAAGGCACTGCCGCTGGCGTAGAAGTCCACCGGGGTACACAAGGTGGTGGCGGTCGGGTCGCCGGCCAACATCTTGTCGCGGTCCGAGGCGCACAGCGCAGCGCCGGTGTTACCACCGGCTGGCGAACCGCCGAACATCACGTAGGAGGTGTAATAGGCGTCCGGCCAGATTCCCAACTTGCCGTAGTCGTTGAAGCCGCTGGGCGAGGTGGCGCTGAACTGCACCGAGTAGCGCACGTAGGTGCCGGTGGGATCGCCGCTGGTGGAGACCGCGAAACACTGAAAATAGGGCGCAACTGGACTACCGCCGCTCACCCCAAAGGCAAACTGGCTGAGGATCCAACGATCGGCGAGGCGATCGTACTGCAGGATCGGATCGCCGCGATTGGTGGTTTCGCACTCGTTGCCGACACCGACAAAGAGACTGTTGCCGGTCGCCACGTTGCCGGGCAGCAGCGGGGTACCGTTCTTGTCGAACACCGCATAGCGAGAATTCACCCAGGCAACGATGTGATTGGGGCCCACCGCCAGCGTGTGATCGGGCGGCGCCCCGGTCATCACGAACCCGCTCAGACCAACGCCCGGGCCCTCGAACTGGGTTCCGGCGATCGCCGCCAGCGGCTTGGGTGCCTCGGTTTGCACGAAGGATTGCGGCAGCACGCCTTCCGGCCCCGGTTCATCGAGCTCAACCAGTTCCTCGACCTCGTCTTCCTGAAACTGCCCCATGCCCAAAGCCACCGGCACCGGGTTGCGCGCAATCTCGATCAGGCTCGGCGATTCGCCATGAAACTGCATCGGCGGCCGCATGGTCGTATCGCCCGGTGCGGAATCGTCTTGCGCCCACGCCAGGGCAGGAAGGCACAGCAACAGGGCAACGAGCTTTGGCACGCGGATCATCTGAGGGATTCCCTGGGATGGGAAAATCAGAATACGCCTTTTCGCTGCAACTCGTTACCGCGAGGGATTGGCAGACGAGGTGGAGTCCGCTTCGGCGGAGCAACCACCAGCGCCGTCAGCCGGCCCGGGTTCATCCGCCGGCCATCGAATCAAACCACCCGCGATAGACCTCGGCCACCGCCGCTCCGTAGTACAGCAGCTCGGCCTTGTCCCGGCGCAGAGCGAGCCGGTGATCGGTGAAGGCGACAACGCCAGGGAGATCGTGGGTGGGTGCGCCATATTGTTGTTTCAGTGCTGCCAGCAGGGCGCCCTCCTCGGCCGCATCGGTGAGGACCCAGACGAAGACCAGAGCATCATCGGCGAAGACGAACTCTGCCAGGCGCTGACCGCCGGCGTGAGAGAATCCGTCGCAGTCAATCTGGGTGTGGCTGCGCTGCGCGACCGGCAGCTTGTCGACTTCCAGCTGTCTGGTTTCCATCCGATCGCACAGCGGCGCCAGCGCCCTCTCCATCGCGCTGACGCTGGCGCCGAAGCTGGCCACATCCGGGGCAGCAACGGCCTGGGCGGTGAGTGGGCTTTGTGCAGCAGAGGCGGCGTGAGCGAAGACTGTCGCGGCCATCAATGTCGCGCCCAGGAAGTGTCGGAACGGTGCTTTCATCGCAGGGTCTCGCGGTGGTGAAGGAGCCACCAGCCTGCCGGGATCCCATATCGATGGCGTCCCAGATCAGGATTCGGGACGGCTGACCGGCGCTTCATCGGCGCTGCGCAGCTCCCTCAGCGCTGCCGTTGGCGTGCGCCCGCGCAGCTTCGAGTAGATCCGGTTGAACGCGGACTTGGAATTGAAGCCGACCTCGAAGGCCAGCTCCAGCAGCGCTCGCTGGCGCTGATTGGGGTCACCCAGCAGCCGATCGAAGGCGTCGACCCGCGCGGCGTTGATGTAATCGGAGAAGCTGACTCGGGCAACGCCATTGATCGCGCCGGACACATCGCGGGCATGCAGGCCGCAGGCCTCTGCGACATCGTTCAGAGAAAGCCGCGGCTCGCGCCAGAGCTGGCGGGATTCAACCACCTGGTCGATGACCGCAAACAGGGTCTGGTAGTCGGCTGCCTTGTCGGCGTTCGCGAGCTCGGTCTGATCCGCCGCTTCGATCTCGCCGTGCAGCTGGCGATGAAGGGTGCTGCGCCAGGCCATGGTCGACAGCAACCCCACCACCACAATCAGAATGAGCGCCAGCATTTCATCGCCGGCCCAAGCCAGCTGACCAACCGCCCTTGCGCTGGAACGGGCGATGTCGAACAGCGCCACCGCGGCGAACACCAGTATCGAGCGATGGACCCAACGCAGATCGACGCTCAGATCATCCGAGCGGAGCTGCGGGCTGCGCGAGCGATGCCGCCGCAGCGCGCGAAAGGCGGCGAGAACATAGATCACCAGTGCGACAAATCCAAAGGTGCGCGCGGCAACCACCGGCAGATGGAAAACCGCCACCGCCAGACCCGGGAGGCCATGCAGCGCGTCCCGCCATCGCGGTTGGCCTTCGGCGTACACCAGGCCGCGAACGAACAGATAGAACAGCGGTCCGTAGAACAGGCCGAAGGCGTCGCTGACATCGAGCGGCCCGACCATCAGACCGAATCCAGCACCGAGATTGACCAGCATGTGCAGCGCAAATACGGCGCACATCAGCGCCAGCGGGATCGAGATTCGGCGCAGCCCGACAAGGACTGCCAAAAGCAGGCTGTGATAGGCGGCGAGCAGCTCGACGACCACCAGCGCCGACGGCATGGTCTCAGCCACCGGGCCGAATCCGCAGTCGGAACTGACCACCCACGCTCAGAGCCAGCCGCTGCGCTTGAGCTTCCAATACAGCAGCGCGCAGGCACAGCCGGTGACGGCCAGCGCCGCGGCATAGCCATAGCGCCAGCTGAGCTCCGGCATGTGGGCGAAATTCATCCCGTAAATCGCTCCGGTGGTGGTCGGGATGGCGAGAATCGCGGCCCAACCGGCCAGCCGCTTGGTGACCTCGTTCTGGCCCACCGAGACCATCGACAGATTGACCTGCAGGGCGGCCAGGATCATCTCGCTCAAGGTGCTGATGGCCTCACTCATCCGCACTGCGTGATCGAAGACGTCGCGGAAATAGATCCGGATCTGGTCGGCGATCAGGCCCGGGTAGAAGCGCTGCAGCTGATTGAGAATGTCGTGCATGGGCGCGACCGCCAGGCGCAGCGTGAGCAGCTGGCGCTTGAGGGTGTAGAGCCGCTCGATGGTGGTGCGGTCGAACTTCTGATCGAAGATCTTGCGTTCCAGGGTGTTCAGCTCGGCCTCGAAGCTGCGCACGATCGGGAAATAGTTGTCGACGATGAAGTCGAGCACCGCGTACAGACCGAAGCTGGGGCCCAGCGCCAGCAGTTCTGGCGACTGTTCACAGCGGGTCCGGGTCGGCGCGTAGCTCAGCGAGGCGCCGTGGCGCACGGTGGCGATGAAGTTGCGGCCTAGAAAGATGTGGGTCTCGCCGAAGCGCACGTCACCGTCAACGAACTGCGCGGTCTGCACGACCAGAAACAGCACGTCGCCGTAGATCTCGATCTTCGGTCGCTGATGGGCGTGCAGCGCATCTTCAATCGCCAGCTCGTGCAGGCCGAACTCCTCCTGCATCTTGCGCAGCATCGCCTCATCGGGTTCACACAGACCCAGCCAGACAAACTGATCTGGCGTTTCCAGCACGTCGCTGATCGCTTCGACGGTGATTTCCTGTTTGCTCCGGCCATCGGCGCCGTAGGCATAGCAGCGCATGATCCGGGCCGCCCCGCAGGCGGGTCCGTCGGGCGCGTGCTGAACCAGCCGCTGCCCCTGATGATCGTTGCTGGTGGCGATGACCCTGACTCCGGCAAGGTGACCGCGAGCATGATGCGGCAGCGTGGGCGCATTTGGCCAGCCATCGGGCGATCGGGATGAGCGCGCGGGCTGTACGCCGATGCACAGTCCAGCAGTCGCCTGGATCCGGTGAGTGAGGCAATTCGGGTCGGGCCGTTGCTGACTTTCGACGGCCCGAATGCGCTCAGCGTGTGCCGCCCTCAGTCGTCCCGGGTTCGGCGGCGGCCGTCTGCAGATGCTCGGCCAGAAACGCGGCCACGCTGCGCCACATCTTCAGCCGGTTGTCCTCAAAGCCGATGCCATGACCCTCGTGCTCGAAGTAGAGGACGCTGGGGGGACGGCCGGCCATGGTCAGCAGCTTCTGCAGGCGGAAGCTGTGTTCGGCGTCGACCCGGCGGTCGTCGAGGCCGTGGATCAGCAGCACCGGGGTGGTGAGTTCCTGATAGCGATAGACCGGAGAGGTGGCGCGGAAGCCTTCCGGATCCTCGCGTGGATCGCCCATGATCTGGTGCAGTGACTCGCGGCTTTCGGCGCTGGCGGTGGAGTCGGTCGCGCTGAAGTGGAGGATGCGGTCGGAAAGGCCCGCGATCGAGATGGCGCAGCGGAAGCGATCGGGCCAGCGCACGCTGGCGATCAGTGCGGAGTAGCCGCCGTAGCTGCTGCCCAGCATGCACATGCGCTCGGCGTCCAGCCGATGATGGGCCAACGCATACTCGATGGCAGCATCGATATCGTCTTCGATCAGGGTGCCGAAGTTGCGATGGCCGGCCTCGCGAAAGGCGCGGCCATAGCCGTCCGAACCGCGGAAGTTGACCTGCAGCACGGCGTAGCCCTGTGAGCTCAGAAACTGCACTTCCCGATCGAAGCGCAGGCTATCGGCAACCCCGACCGGACCGCCATGCGGAAAGACCACCAGCGGCGGCGGCTGCTCGCTCTGGGGCAGGGTGAGAAAGGCCTCGATGGTCAGTCCCTCACCCACCGGCACGTCGAGCTTCACCGCGGGATCGAAATGCTGATCGGCCAGCCACGGCAGCGCATCGAGCAGCAGCGCCGCCGATGCCGCCTTGCGGTCCAGGTGATAGAGCTGCGGCGGGCGGTCGCTGCCGGCCACCCAGAGCAATTGCTGGCTACCGTCCAGACTCTGCTCCGCCAGCGACACGTTGGCGTTGGGAAAGGCCTTGCCCAGCAGCGCCTGCAGCTGCTTCTGATCGGTTGCAAAGTACTCGGTGTTACGCCGACCGTCGGCCATGAAGGTAACCCCGATCGGTTGACGGCCCGGATTCATCACCAGCGCATCGACGTCGACGCCCGGCCGAGTGAACAGGGTCCTGATGATCCGCCCGCTGGCCACCGAGACTTCGACCAGATCGCGCTGCGCACGTCCGCGATCGCTCAGCCCATAGATGGCGTCGCCCTCGGCCGACAGCGCCAGCGGATCGAACTGCGGATCCTCGATCTCGGGCAGCTCGTTGAACTCACCATCCAGGCCATACATCAGCTGCATCGATTCTTCGCCCTCGACCAGGGCCAGCCGCAGGCGTCCCCGACCGTCGGTGAGCCACAACCGGTCGTTCTTCACCCCCACGTTCAGACGGTTGCTGGGCAGGGTGCGCAAGGCATCGGCGCTGGCCTGGCTGCTCATGTCGGCCCGGTGGATCAGCAGATCACCGCGGCGGTTGTGAGTGCCCAGCAGGATGTGATCGGGTTCATTGGGCAATTCGTCGATCAGGATGCCCTTGCGCGGCAGCCGGATCACCTTGTACTGGTGGTCGGCGTCCGCGGCCGGGTCGATCGCAATCAGCTCGATGGTGGTCAGCCAGGGTTCGCCGGCGGCCAGCAGCAAACGATTGGGCCCGGACCAGGCCACGGTCTGGTAGGGCACGATGGAACGCGCCAGCAGTCGCCGCTGCTGCGCCTGCAGATCGATCATCTCGATCTCCCACTGCTCCTCGCCACGCTGCAGCTGCAGGGCGACGAAGCGGCCATCGGGGCTCATGGTCACGTCATAGAGTTCGCGCTGGCGCCAGAGCAGCTCCGGGGGCAGCCGGTAGCCGTCGGTCTTTTCTGCAAGCTCGGGCGGCGCGGCGGTTTCCGCCGCAGCGCTACCGAGCTGTGCACGTTGTGCCAAATAGAAGTCGGCAAAGGGGTCGGGATAGCGGCCGCTGTAGTGAAAGGGAATCTGCTTGATCAGATCCGGAAAATTCTCCTCCATCCACTCAATCGCGCGCAGGCCGCGGTTGTGCAGCCAGAATCTCGCCCGCCAGGCGCTGCGCGGATAGAAGATCAGATCGCCGGGATAGTTGACGACGCCCGGCTTGACCTCGAACTGGAAGTCCTCGTCGTCATCGAGATGAAAGCGGAAGGACAGGCTGGGCAGGACGTTGACCCACTGGTAGCGACCGGCATCGGCCACAAACAACCCAAAGCTGCGTCCCGCCGGCAGATCCTTGATGGTGCCGGTGCCCAGGGTGTGGTCGACCTCGCCGGCGCGCACGCTGCGCACCGCCAACGGGGTATCCACGGCCAACAGCACTAGCGCCTGATCAGGGCCGAGCTTGACCCGATCACCGGGAGAGAGGCGCTTGAGGCCGGCGTGGGCGGCGCCCGCCGTCATCAGTCCGAGCAACAGCAGCAGCGTGGTCAGGCGAAGTCTCATGCAGTGGAATCCTGTGCGCTGATCGGAAGGACCGCAGGTCAGGTGTCAACACGCCAGACGCCGCTATCCGGCTCGACTCTGCATGGCCCACCGCAGACACGCAAGGCGTGTAGCCCGTGTTTCAGGGCTGCGCCAGATACCGGTTCAGCCCGCGTTCGCCCGCGCGCATCACCCCGTCGTGATTCCAGCGAAACACCGGCGCCAGCAGCGGCGCCAACCGGCGCATCCACGGCTTGGTGACCACCACCTGCCAGCGGTAGGCCACTTCGGTGATGCCGTCCCCCGCGCTGCGCAACAGCCAGGTCCCCTGGCCCTCCAGCTGGCCGCGCGACCGACCGCACAGGCGCTGATGCTTGTGGATCTCGACCGAGCGGACCTCGATCTGAATGGTATAGGGCAGCCGGGTCGCCCAGCGAATCCGGTGGACTGCGCCCAGGCCTTCGGCATTTCCGCTGTCCACCTGCTCGACCGCTCTCACATAGGGCCACCACTGCGGCCAGCTGCGCACATCGGTCAGCGCCGCCCACACCGACGCGACCGGCGCAGCGATTCGCCAGTGGCTGGTCAGGTCGAAATGGCTGGCTGAAGTGGACATTTGCGCAGCTGCAACGGCGCCAGGGAAGCATACGGCCGGACACCGGCATCTGGATGCACGCCGCCGGGCCGGCGCCAGATCCAGTCCGCGGTCATGCCGACCAACCCCGCTCGTCAGCCCCTGCCGCCGTTCCGCCCGCTGATTCGGTGCTTGGTCGCAATCGCATTTCCCGCCGGCGAGCCAAATCCGATCATGGCTTCGGAATCCACCACGAGAAGCTCAGATGAAGACCCTGCACATCGTGACCGGCCTGCTCGCCCTGCTCGCCGGAGCCGCCGCGCTCTACGCCAGCAAGGGCTCCCGATGGCACCGCAACAGTGGTCAGGTGTTCGGCGCGACGATGGTGCTGATGACCGCCAGCGCGCTTGTGATGGCGCTGTTCGTTCATCTGAACCGGCTGAACGTGATCGCCGCATCGTTGACCCTCTATCTGGTGCTGAGCGGCTGGTCCAGCGTGATCCGGCCACTGGCGCAGTCGCGCCTGTGGCTGAGTGCGCAAATGACCATGGGTCTGACCGTCACACTATGCGCCGGCTGGTGGAGCCAGCTGGCCTTCGCCAGCAGCGACGGCCGCATCGACGGGATGCTGCCACAGCCCATCGTTGCCTTTGGCTTCATTGCGCTGATCGGCGCATCAATGGATCTCCGTCTGCTGCTGGGCGGCAGTCTGGCCGGCGGACATCGGCTGGCGCGCCATCTGTGGCGCATGAGCACCGCGATGCTGATCGCCACCACCTCGCTGTTTCTGGGTCAACCGCGCTTCCTCCCCGAATTCCTGCGCGAGAGCATGCCCCTGCGAGCGCTGCCTGTGCTGCTGGTGCTGGGCGTGATGGGCTACTGGCTGGTGCGGGTGCTGGTCATGAAGGGACTAAAACGGCGGTCCCGCAGAACCGGGGACGGGGTGGCTGCGGTGTCGCCAGCAGTCATCGGGCGCTGAGGAATCAACGGATCGAGTCCGGATTCGACGGTTTGTCACCGCAGTTGCGGCACACTGCCGGCTGGAGCTCCCAGCGGAAAAATGATGAGTTGGAATCTGGAGGACGCCGGTTCACAGGACGGTCGGGTGGCGATTGTGACCGGCGCCAACGCCGGCCTGGGTCTGGAAACCGCGCGGGCACTGGCCGAAAGCGGGTGCGAAGTGATTCTGGCCTGCCGCAACGCCGACAAGGCCGCCGCGGCGCGTGAGCAGATCATTCGCCGACAGCCCGGGGCCAGGCTGGCGTGCATGACGCTGGACCTGAGTCGTCTGGTTTCGGTCAGCGACTTCGCCCAAAAGTTCAAGCGGCGCTACCAGCGGCTGGATCTGTTGATCAACAACGCCGGGATCATGATGCCGCCTTTCGCGCTGAGCGAGGACGGATTCGAGTCCCAGCTGGCGACCAACTACCTGGGTCACTTCGCGCTGACCGGTCGACTACTGCCCAGGCTGCTGGCGACCAGCGAGTCCAGAGTGGTGAGCGTCAGCTCGCTGGCCCACCGCTGGAGCCCGATCCGGCTGGAGGACCCGCATTTCGCCAACGGCTATGACGCTCGGCTGGCCTATGGACAAAGCAAGCTGGCCTGCCTGATGTTTGCCTACGAGCTGGATCGCCGGCTGTGCGATGGCGGCCACCGGACGCTGTCGGTGGCCGCTCATCCTGGCGTATCGGTGACCAATCTGGCCGATCACTTCCCACTGGCCAATGCCCTGTTCAAGACCGCCGCGCGCCTGGTCCTGCAGTCTGCCGCAGCCGGGGCCCAACCGCTGCTCTATGCCGCACTGGCGGCGGAGGTAGAGGGCGGCGACTACTGCGGGCCGCTGTGGCTGAACCAGTGGCGCGGACCACCGGGCAAGGTCGGATCGAATCGCCGCTCGAAGGACCCGGCAGTGGCCGCGCAGCTGTGGTCGCTCTCAGAGCAGGCAACCGGGGTTTCCTATCTGTCGTGAGCGGGGACCCGATCGGGTGAACTGAGGTCCATGGGCTTCTTGATCGCCGATGATGGTCGCTCGACCAAGCGCATGCGGGCGGGACGCCCGCGGTCCTTGGGAGTACGGTCCGCTGCCCTCCGGACGACCGTTCCGCACTGCGACACGCATCCGCAGCGAGACGGATAGTTCGGATGGCGGCGCTTTGGACCGCGGGCATCTTGCCCGCATTCTCCGGAACCTCGACCAAGAGCATGCGGGCGGGACGCCCGCGGTCCACAAGAACGGGCATCGACCTGAACGCCTGGCTGCCCGCCCGATCACGACAAGACCGTCGCCTCCGACACGCGATCCCGCTGACCGCGCTTAGCACCGCGGGCATCTTGCCCGCATTCT
>JAGRJL010000303.1 GCA_020442775.1 Lysobacterales bacterium
CCGTCCGGCTCGAACAGGATGTCGACAAAGGTGCGCGCGCCCTCGCGTCCGCCGTCGATGAAATTGTCGACGGTGCGACCGGTGGCCAGACTGACCCGCTGCACGATGTTCAGCCGGGTCAGGTAAACCAGTCCATCCGGCCCGGTTCGGGCCTGGTGGACGAAGCTCATGCCGTTCCACAGATCGCCGCGCCACTGACCGCTGCTGCCATCGTAGTAGCGCAGTCGGTTGGGCGTGGGACCCATCCCGGTAACGATCAGATCGCCCTGGCGGGGGAAGGTCTGGCACACGTCCGGCATCAGGTCCTGGCCCAGATCGGCCTTTTCGCCGCGCAGAATCTCATCGATGTCGTCGACCCCGTTGGCGTCACAATCGACCAGAATCTCTGGCCTTAGCGGCCCCACCAGATCGGCCACGCTGTATTGCGAAAAGGGGACCAGGGTGCTGACCGCGCGGTCCATCTCGCCCTGGCTGAACTCGTTGCGCAGGATGTGCCCGGCATCCCAGCCCACGTCCATATACAGGCGCGGGTTGGGCGCGTAGATCGCGTCATTGGCGCAGGGGCCGCGCTGGTTGCCGAAGTAGATGCCGGTGGCGGTGGTGTTGGAACTGGACACCCGCGGCGAGGCAGGGGTGTCGCAGATCAGGTCGCCGGCGCTGTTGCAGTTGCGGCCGTCGGCGCACTCGGTGCCCAGCGCGGTTTCGAAGGGGTGGTAGACCTGAAAGATGTGCGCCATCTCGTGGGTCGGGGTGACGATATTGGCCGGATTGCCGATGGTGCTGTAGGCCATCAGGATCCCGCGATAGGGCGAGGCGGGGCGGATCCAGGTGCCGGCGACCGCGCCGTTGATGTTCGGGGTGACATACCAGCTCATGATTCCGCCGACCTGGTTCTCGCGGATCATGTCGAAGGCGCTCTGGAAGGTCGGAAAGTCCTGATACCAGGCGTCGTTGTCCAGGTAGACGATCTGTGGGTCGCGGGCGAACACGAAGGGGGTGTTGCGAAAGCCGTAGTTCAGATCGAGCATCATCGCGGCGATCAGCGCCTCGTCGACCCCGCCGCTGCCGTCGCTGCGGCGCACCACATGGAAGCGGTTGACGATCCGGATCACCGATTCCGGGGTGCGGTCGAAGCTGCTGGTCTTTTGCGCTTGCGGCCCGCTGGGCCAGACCAGTGGCGATTCGGTCGGCGCCTGGAAGGTGCAGATCTCCGCGGTTGGGGGGAAGTCCCGCGAGTCCGGTACGTCGATCAGCCAGGGCTGTTCCGGCGCGCCCGCGACCAGCGCGGCGGACCAGCACAGCAGCGCCAGTCCCACCTGACGTCTCAGCCATTTTTGCTTGGCACCGTAGGCGGCGTGCAGTCGCGGCGGCTGTGGTCCGGTCTGCAGCGCGTGTACGAGGGCAAGTGGCTTGGTCATCGGTATCGACAGCTGGCGATCAAGTTCTGACCAAGCATGGTCGACTCCACCGCTACGCGGCTAGTAAAAACGCGACAAGGTCCGGACGACGGGCGCACTAACGACGATGTTAGGGGCGCTGTCCGACGATATGGTCGCCGCCAAGCAACTCCTCGGCGTGGCCGAAATCATGGGCCAGCAGCTCATAGCGCAGATGCGACTGATCGAAGTAGCCGCCAGCCTGGGCAAGCTCGGCGATTGACCGGCGCCAGCCATCAGCGGTCAGCACCACCAGCTGTCGAATCCGCTCCACCGCCAGTATCTGCTTGGGGCTGAGGCCCACCTGTTCGCGCAGCAGGCGCTGCAGACTGCGCATGCTTAGCCCCATCCGCGCGGCATAGTGCTGCACGGTGGTGCCGTAGCCACCGTGGTGAAAGGTCTGGACCACCCCAGCTGCCTGCCGCGCAGCCAACTGGTCGCGCGCTGAGATGGTTGCCATTGATCGGCGAAGCAGCGCGTCCAGCTGCGGTGCGCTGGCATCAACGTGCTGGCGCAGCAGCAAAGCCAGCGGATGGTCGGCGAAGGTCACCAGCTGATCGACCAGATTGCCGGGATCGGCACCGAACAGGCGCCATGCGGCACCAGGCGCCAGATTGATCAACACAAACTCGGTCTCCGGCGCGGTCCCCCAGACATGTCCACAGGCCCGAGGCCCGAGCAGCGCAACCGGCGGCATGGGCCAGCAACGACCGCTGCGGTCGTGGCCATACACAAGGCCTCGGCGCAGCAGCATGATCGCCGCCCCGGGCGGGCGCAGAACCCGATCTGGTCGGTTGGCCTCTTCGCTGCTGCCAAAGCGGTAGGCGACGATCGAGCTGACCGCGGGCGAGTCCAGCGGCTCGTAGCGGGTCGACGAACGTGGGGCAGGGGCTACCGGAATCTGCAGCATGCGGATGATTGTGCGCCAATCCTTGCTGAATTCCGGTGCTGATGTTGCGAAATGCCGGGCGAGGCCAGATTGGGTCGGTTGTCTGGGGTGCCGAGCGCGGAGCTCGGGTATGGGATGTTGCCCGCGGAAGTCGCGCTGAGGGCCTTGGGTCTACGGCCTATGTGCGGTCGCCGCGATGCCAAGGCTGGGATTGCGGGCAAGATGCCCGCGGTCCAGGGCGCCTAGCGGCGGTTGTCCCTTCAGCTCAGCAGGCCGCCGCTGCTAGGACCGCGGGCGTCCCGCCCGCATGCTCTGCCCTGATTCCCGGTCAGAGAGCA
>JAGRJL010000018.1 GCA_020442775.1 Lysobacterales bacterium
GTCGGCGGCCTGCAGCAGCGCCTGGTAGGCCTTGTGCGAAATCCCGTTGACGAAGGGATTGGGATCGTAGGAGGGCATGCTGACGAATGCCAGCACCTCGCCATTGCGCGGGTCGATGGCCACCGCAGCGCCGCGCTCCTGACCGAAAGCCTCGCTGGTGACTCGCTGCAGCTCGAGATCGATGCTGAGATAGAGATTGACCCCGGCCTGCGCCGGCGACTGATCAAGGAAGCGCAGCACCCGGCCCTCGGCGTTGGTTTCCACCCGTTCGCGGCCCAACTCACCCCGCAGCAGCAACTCGTACTGGCGCTCGATCCCGGTCTTGCCCACATGACTGGTGACCCCGCGCCGTGATTCATCCAGCGCTGACTGCTCCTCCGCATTGGCACGGCCCACATAGCCCACCACATGGGCCAGCAGCGCGCCCTGGGGATAATGGCGCGAGGGCACCGGCACCACCTCCACGCCCGGCAGGCGCCAGCGATCCAGCGCCAGCCGCGCCTGCTCCTCTTCGCTGAGATTGAAGCGCAGCGGCAGGCTCTGAAAAGCGCGCCGGTAGCGCGCCAGTTCCAGGAAGCGCTCCCGGTCATCGTCGCTGAGCTCGATCAGGCCGCCGATGCGGTCGAGCAGCGGACGTAACTGGCCGGCCTGCTCGGGAACGATGTCGAGTCGGTAGGAAAGCCGGTTGTCGGCCAGCAGCACGCCATTGCGATCGAAGATCAGCCCGCGGGTGGGCGCCAGCGCGCGCACCTTGACCCGATTGCGCTCCGAACGCGCGCTGAAGTCCTCGTGCTTGATTACCTGCAGCCAGGCGAAACGCGCGAGCAGGGCGAGAATCGCCAGCACCACGCCGAACAACGCCAGCAGGGCTCTCCGATTGAACAGCCGGCTCTCGGCCT
Source organism: Lysobacterales bacterium (assembly GCA_020442775.1). Taxonomy (GTDB): domain Bacteria; phylum Pseudomonadota; class Gammaproteobacteria; order Xanthomonadales; family SZUA-5; genus SZUA-5. Next base: position 900 of record JAGRJL010000018.1, read on the forward strand.
GAGCATCCTTCAAGCGGCGGCGTTTGGCAGCACTCAGCATCGGCCGCTTAACCCCTCATCCCATTGACCGCCGCAACCCTCATCGTCTCAGGCGGTCCCGCTACCGCTACGCTGACGACCGCGCATGCGCAGCCGGTCCATCACCAGAAACAGCCACGGCCACAGCATCATGGCCACCAGCGGCGAAAGCCAGAAACTCCAGGGCGGCCATCCATCGCCGGCGAACAGACGCACCCACAGGCTGAGGATGCGATCGTTCAACATCAGTCCGAACACTGCCAGCGCCTGCTGTCCGACTGGAAAGAAGCGGATGCGAAAGCGAAAGCGGGCAACCACGTGGGTCAGGATGACCAGCCGCATCGCGTGCTCGCCGAGCAGATTGCCGGTCAGCACATCCAGCCACAATCCGATGATGAAGGCCACGCCCAGGCCCGCGACGCGAGGCATCTCCAGCGCGCAATAGACCATCAGCAGGCCGAGCCAGAAGGGCTTCATCGGTGCCAGCATCGGCGGCAGGCGCACCAGGCTCAGCAACAGCACCGAAAAGACCGCCAGGCCAAACAATCGCCATTCCTGGGTGCGCGCATTCACGGCTGTTGCCCGGCGCTTTCGGAGTCGTCCTGTCCGGGTTCCGCTTCAGTGCCTTGGGGATCTTGCGCCGCGCTCTCTGCTGCGCTCGACTGCGGCGGCTCTGCGCTCGCGGGAGCGGCTTGCTCCGGGCTCAGCTCGGTGCTGGGCCAGGGTTCCGCGCTCAGTGGCTCGGCGACCACCAGCAGTTCGCGCGCGCGATTGAGTCCGGCCAGGGGTCGGGCACTGGCGCGTGCGTAGGCGCTGCCCGGACTGCGCTCAACCGCGACCACCTCGGCTACTGGCAAGCCCGCCGGAAAGCGGCCGCCTACCCCGCTCGACAGCAGCAGGTCTCCGACTTCCAGATCCGCCGACAGCGGCATGCTGGAAATCATCAATCGATCGGCGTTGCCGACGCCATTGAGCACGCTGCGCAGGCCGCTGCGGGCGTCGATCACCGGCAAGCCGTGACCGGGATCGGACAACAGCATCACCAGCGAATTGGTGGGTCTGACCTCGATCACCTGACCCACCACGCCGCCGTCATCGATCACCGCCGCCCCTTCCAAAACCCCGTCACGACTACCCTGATCGACCACCACACGGTGGCTGAAGGGATCCAGATCGACGTCAATCACCCGGGTGGGCAGTCCCTCGAGCTGCAGGCGCTGAGCCAACGCGATGCTGCCGGATAGCCGTCGCTGCTCAAGAAGATCACGCTCGAGTTCGGCGATGCGCAGCTCGCGCTGCAGCACCGCCTGATGCAATTGACGGTTTTCGCTGTTGAGCTGGCTGCGCTGCACCATGCCGTCGCGCAGCGCGCGCCCCACCAGCCAAGGCATTTCTGCCAGGGTATAAAGTGGCCCGCTCAGGCGCGCGGCGTAGGCGTGGACTTCCTCGAGGTAGCCACCGCGGCGGTCGGCAATCATCAGCAGGATGGTGATTGCCAGATAGATCACCAGCGCAAGGGTCGAGCTGCCTTCACCGGCAAACAGCGCGGATCTTTCTTGGCTGCTCTGGTCCAAGCGGGTTCTCTTTTGCTAACGCGGCCAACTGAGGGCGGACCCTGACCGGTGGCTGCCAACACCCGACCAGTCGGGCCCTGGCTCACCGGCCAAGCTTACTCGCCAAAGAACAGATCGGGCCCGTGCTCGTCGATCAATTCCAGCGCACGACCGCCGCCGCGGGCCACGCAGGTCAGCGGATCATCGGCCACCTGCACGTGCAGTCCGGTGGTTTCGGAGATCAGTCGGTCCAGGTCGCGCAGCAGGGCGCCGCCGCCAGTCAGCACGATGCCGCGCTCGGCCACGTCGGCACAAAGTTCCGGAGGGGTTTGCTCGAGCGCCGCCTTGACCGCCTGGCAAATGCCGGAAAGCGGCTCATGCAGCGCTTCCAGCATTTCATTGGAATTGATGGTGACGTTGCGCGGAACGCCTTCGGCCAGATTTCGACCGGAAACGTCGATCTCACGCACATCGCTGGAGGTGTAGGCGCAGCCGATCTCGATCTTGACCCGCTCTGCAGTGGCCTCACCGATCAGGGTGCCGTGATTGCGACGGACATAGTTGATGATCGATTCATCGAAACGATCACCGCCGACACGGACCGAGGCCGAGTAGACAATGCCGTTCAGCGAGATCACCGCGACTTCGGAGGTACCGCCACCGATGTCAATCACCATCGATCCGCGCGCCTCGTGAATCGGAATCCCTGCACCAATTGCCGCCGCCATTGGCTCCTCGATCAGAAAGACCTCGCGCGCACCGGCGCCCTCGGCCGATTCCTTGATTGCGCGCCGCTCAACCTGGGTGGAACCGCAGGGGACGCAGACCAGCACCCGCGGACTGGGCCGGAAGATCCGGTTGGGGTGCACCTTGCGAATGAAGTGCTGGAGCATCGCTTCGGTCATGGTGAAGTCGGCGATGACCCCGTCCTTGAGCGGACGCACGGTGACGATGTTGCCCGGGGTGCGCCCCAGCATCCGCTTGGCTTCCACACCGACCGCAGCCACCGAGCGCGGTCCGCCGGGGCCGCGGTCCTGGCGAATCGAGACCACCGAGGGCTCATTGAGAACGATGCCCTGTCCGCGTACGAAAACCAGGGTGTTGGCGGTGCCCAGGTCAATCGACAGATCAGTCGAGAACAGCCCGCGCAGGCTCTTGAATCCAAACATATTCGTGGGGAAATCCGTCCGTGGGCAGCGGCATCTACGGTCGATCGCCGCCGCAAGTCATTCGGTGAGGCCGCACGGTCGCGCCCGCGGCGCGGGGCTAGGTGCGGTGAGCACACAATGATAACGCCTTCAAACGCCAACTAGACAGCCCAAGTTGGCGCTCCGTTCACGTTTGCGACGGTCTGCGGCGCTATTCGGGGGCCGTTTCGCCACTGGCAAGCGGCATTTTTGGAACCGGCCCGGAATCAGCCACAGGCAACACCCCGGATCAGACGGCGCCTGGCGTCATCCATTCAGGGATCGTGGGGATGGGAGAAAAGTGGAGCGGGTGATGGGAATCGAACCCACGCTATCAGCTTGGGAAGCTGAAGTTCTACCATTGAACTACACCCGCTCTGGGTGTGCCTGCAGATCATAGCGAGAGGCGGCGGCACGGGGCAATCGTTGCCGACGGGCGGTCGTCCGGGAACCGACCAAGGACGCTCAGCTCTCGGTGCCGAACAAGGGCTTGGGATACTCGGGCTTTTGCTCTCTGGCCAGCAGCGACTGCAACCCCTCTGCCGGGGTGATTTCCTTGTGCAGCACTGCCTGCACTCGCTCGGCAATCGGCAGATCCAGCTCATGCCGGCGGGCCAGCCGCATGACCTCATCGGCAGTCTGCACGCTTTCGACCACCTGCCCGATCTCGGCGACCGCATCGGCAATCGATACACCGCGACCCAGAGCCAGACCCAGCCGCCGGTTGCGCGACAGATCACCGGTGCAGGTGAGCACCAGATCACCCAGCCCGGCCAAACCCATGATGGTCTCGATGCGGCCACCCAGGGCGGCGTTGAGGCGCATCATCTCGTTCAGGCCGCGGGTGATCAGTCCGGCCCTGGCGTTCAGACCCAGACCCATGCCATCGGCGATACCGGTGGCCACCGCCAGCACGTTTTTCATCGCGCCGCCGAGTTCGGCGCCGGCAATGTCGTTGCCGCTGTAGGCACGCAGGCTGGCGCCATGCAGCAGCGCCGCCACCTGCTGGGCGTATTGCAGATTTCCCGAATGCACGGTGAGTGCACTGGGCATGGCCAGCGCCACTTCCTTGGCAAATGTCGGTCCGGTGACGACGGCCTGATCGACCGCGCTGCCGAAGACTTCACCCACCACTTCATGGAGAAAGCGCCCCGATCCCGGCTCAAAGCCCTTGGTGGCCCAGGCCACGCCACCCAAGCCGGGATTGCTCCGCGCCAGCGCCCTGACGCAGTCAACGAAGGCATGGCTGGGTATCACCAGCAGCGGCACGCTGTTCCATCGGGCCAGCGCGTCAAAGTCGGTTTCGACTTCCAGACTGGCGGGCAGCTGCGCGTCGGGCAGGTAGCGCCGGTTGCAGTGTTCTTGCGATATCCCCTTCAGGGCCGCCAGATCGCGGCCCCAAAGGCGCACGTGATGCCCGTTGCGGGCCAGCACCGCCGCCAGTGCGGTGCCCCACGATCCCGCGCCGTAAACGCCGACGCGGGTCCGATGATCAGTGTTGGTCAAGGGCTGAGATTAAGCCGCCTGGGACTGCTGCCGACGCTTGAGCTGCTCGGCGTAGACCTGATCGAAGTTGATCGGCTGCAGCAGGAAGGGCGGGAAGCCGCCGTTCTGGATCAGCTCGGAGATCGCCTGGCGGGCGTAGGGCAGCAGCACGCCCGGGCAGTAGCTGCCGAGCACCGCATCCAGTTGACCAGCTTCGAAGCCGGACAGACCGAAGACACCGGCCTGCTGCACTTCGCACAGGTACACAGTCTTTTCTTCCAGCTTGCAGGTCACGGTGACCGCGAGCACCACCTCATAGGTGTTCTCGGCAAAGTTCTGCACCTTCTGCGACAGATTCAGATCAATCCGCGGCTGGCCCTGCTCCTGGAACACCTGCGGGGCGTTAGGGGCTTCGAAGGAGGCGTCCTTCAGATAGATCTTCTGCACATTGAGCTGGGCCTGAGCGGCGGCCGCTTCTGCGCTGCCGTTGCTGGTCGGGGTGTCGTTCTCTGCCATGTTGGGCTCCTGGTATTGGTTTGGGGTACCGGCGCACCTGACTGCAGAACTGGTCGAGCGCAAGGCGAACGGCGACCAGATCGGCGGCTCGTTCACCTGTGCGGACACCAGCGAAAGCAGGTTTGGCGCAACCGCCACCCGACTCCGAGGGTAAAAGGTCGTCAAGTATCCCACAGTTGGAGACGCTTCACGAAACCGCAAGCCGGCCCGTGATAGTTTTTATGGATGACTTTGGAGAATTCGATTGATGAACACGGGCAAAACGCCGCGATATGACCTGTTTTCGCTGAACGGAACTTTTTCTTCTTAGCAGACACTAACTGCGAGTGCTAAGATTAGGCATCGGTTGGGCAACTAGCCCACAACGAATTGACGGAGAACACCATGACCCAAGCTCTCGCACCTGCTTTGAGTCCCAGCCTGAACGCGGCCAACCTGCCGGTTCTGGGCGCGGTCGGTAGTCTGGAAGCCTACGTGGGCGCGGTCTACAAGATCCCGGTTCTGAGTGCCGAAGACGAGCAGGCGCTGGCCCGACGCTTCCGCGATGAAGAAGACCTGGAAGCGGCACGTCAGCTGATCATGTCACACCTGCGCTTCGTGGTTCACGTCGCGCGCGGCTACGCCGGCTACGGCCTGGGCGTTGCCGACCTGATCCAGGAAGGCAACATCGGCCTGATGAAGGCGGTCAAGCGCTTCGATCCGGCGGTGGGCGTACGCCTGGTCTCCTTCGCGGTGCACTGGATTCGCGCCGAGATTCACGAGTTCATCTTGAAGAACTGGCGCATCGTCAAAGTGGCGACCACCAAGGCCCAGCGCAAGCTGTTCTTCAACCTGCGCAAGGCCAAGAAGCGGCTGGGCTGGCTGAGTGCGGCCGAGGTACAGACCGTCGCCGATGACCTGGGTGTGGATCCGGCAGTGGTGGTGGAGATGGAGTCGCGGCTCAACGGTCAGGACCTGGCCTTTGACATGAGCGCCGACGACGGCGACGATCCGCGCCCCTCCCCGGTGGCTTTCCTGCGCGCCAACAGCGCCGATCCCTATGCGGAGGCTGAAGCCGAGGAAAGCTCGGAGCGGCAGCTGGAAACCCTGAGCGAAGGGATGGAGCGGCTGGACCAGCGCTCGCGGGACATCATCACCCGGCGCTGGCTCAACGAGCCGAAGGCGACGCTGCAGGAACTGGCCGACGAATACGGCGTTTCGGCCGAGCGCATTCGACAGATCGAAGGCAATGCCTTTAAGAAGATGCGCGCGCTGTTCCAGGACTGATCGCCGACTACAGCAACACTCGACGCCACGGCATGCCGTGGCGTCTTTTTTTGCGCGCTTGCTCAAGCTCAATGACAGGGTCCCCGGTGCATGGGTGACAACTGCCACGAGGATTCGACATCCGCTGCAGGTATGCTGCCGCCCCATGAAAATACCGATCTCAGCGACCATACTCCTCGGACTGTCCCTGCTGGCAGCCGACCCTGCTGCCGCCGCGATGCGCGTGGGCAGCGTCGATTTCCACACTTGCCAGCTGGGCGATGCAGCTTCCATTGCCGCCCACTGCGCCAGCCTGAGCGTGCCGCTCTACCGCGACCGGCCGGACGGCGAGCAGATCGAGCTGGCGATTGCCTGGCTGCCGTCCCGGGCGCGCAAGCCGCAGCCGGACCCGGTCGTGCTGCTCGCCGGCGGTCCCGGACAAAGCGCGCTGGAGGTTTACCCACGCGTGGCCGGGGTGTTCGAACTGCTGCGCTCCCAGCGTGCGGTGCTGTTGGTGGATCAGCGCGGCACCGGCAAGTCAGCCAAGTTGAGCTGTGAATTGCCCACCCTTGAGGATCCTTTCGGCGCCGACTCCACGCCGGAGGCGATGGCAGAACTGACCGCCGAATGCGTGACCAAGCTGCCAATCGATCCGGCGCCCTTCACTACCGAGGATGCGGTCGCCGACCTGGATGCAGTGCGCGCAGCGCTGGCGATCGAACAGCTGAACCTGATCGGCGGCTCCTACGGCACCCGCTTTGGGCAGCGCTATGCCAAGCGCCACCCCGAACGGGTGCGCACCCTGGTTCTGGACAGCGTGGTCCCGGAAAGCCTGGTGCTGGGCAGCGAACACGGCCGCAACCTGGATGCCGCCTTGCATGCGCAATTTCAGCGCTGCCGAGACAATCCCGGATGCGCCGAGCGCTTCGGCGATCCCGCCGAACTGCTGGCGCAGCTGCGCAACCGCGACCCCGAGAGCGTGCCGGAGCAGTCTGTGATTCACCCGCGCACCATGGAGCAGCGCCAGGCACGCTTCAGCAACGATGTGCTGGCGGCCGCGGTGCGGCTGCAGTCCTACGCGCCGGAAACCGTCGCCTTGTTGCCGCTGGGACTGGCTGAGGCCGTGGACGGGCGCCCGCAGTCGCTGATTGGCCAGGCCTGGCTGATGGGCGACGATCTGTCCGAATCGATTTCTTTCGGCCTGCAGCTGTCGGTGAGCTGTGCCGAAGACGTTCCGCGACTGACTCCGGACGCCCGCGAGGCGGAAGCGGCGACGCTGCTGGGTAGCACCATGATCGACACGCTGCGCGCGCAGTGCGAGGTGTGGCCAACCGCCAGCGCGCCGGCTGACAGCGCCGAGCCGCTCAACGTGGATCTGCCGGTGCTGCTGATTTCCGGCGAGCTCGACCCGGTCACCCCGCCGCGCTACGCCAGCGAGGTGGCCAAACACTTGCCCAATGCCCGCGAGCTGGTCGCACCTGGGCAAGGACATATCGCGCAGACCCGCGGCTGCATGCCCAAGCTGATCGAGCAGTTTGTGGAATCGGCCGACCTGAACAGCATCGACGACGAGTGCCTGCAGAATCTGCATCCGGCCCCCTTCTTCCTCAACTACAACGGGCCGCAGCCATGATCGAAGTTCAGCAGCTACGCAAGCATTTCGGTGCGGTCAAGGCGGTCGACGGGGTCAGCTTCAAGGCCAACGACGGCCAGATCACCGGCCTGCTGGGGCCCAACGGCGCCGGCAAGACCACCACCCTGAGAATGCTCTACACCTTGATGAAGCCGGACAGCGGCACCGTGCTGGTGGATCAGATCAACGCCTTCGCCGAATCCAATCAGGCGCGCCGCCGGCTCGGCGTGCTGCCGGATGCCCGCGGCCTGTACAAGCGCCTCAGCGCGGCCGAGAACATCGAATATTTTGGCCAACTGCATGGCCTGGAGCCCGAACTGATCCGCCAGCGGATTGCCCAGCTGGAGCAGCGCCTGGATCTGGGCGAGATCCTGCACCGGCGCACCGAGGGCTTCTCCCAGGGGCAGCGGGTCAAGACCGCGCTGGCCCGCGCGCTGATCCATGATCCGCCCAATTTGTTGCTCGATGAGCCGGGCAACGGTCTGGACGTGATGAGCACCCGTGCGCTGCGCGAGATTCTGCGCGGTCTGCGCGCCGAGGGCCGCTGCGTGCTGTTTTCCTCACACATGATGGCCGAGGTGGCCGCGGTCTGTGACCGCATCGTGGTGATTGCCAAGGGCAAGGTGGTGGCCGACGGCAGCGCCGACGAACTGCGCGAACTGACCGGCACCAGCAGCCTGGAGGATGCCTTCGTGAAAGTCATTGGTACCGACGAGGGGCTGGCAGCATGAGGGCCTTGTCGGTGGTGTGGTGGAAGGAGGTTCGCGAGAATCTGCGTGATCGGCGAACCATGGTTTCAACCTTCGTGCTGGGTCCGCTGTTCGGCCCGGTGCTGTTTGCGGTGCTGATCGGCTTTGTCGCCAAGACCGAGCTGGACCGGGCGGAGAAGGCACTGGAGCTGCCGGTGATCGGTGCCGAACACGCGCCCAATCTGATGAACTGGCTGGGCGCCCAGGGGGTGGAAGCAGTTGATCCGCCTGCAGAACCTGAGGAAGCGGTGCGCACCCGCGAAGTGGAACTGGTGCTGCGTATCGACGATGAATACGGCAAGGCTTTGGGCGAGGGCCGGCCGGCGCCGCTGACCCTGATCTTCGATCAGTCGCAGACCAAGGCACGGGCCTCGATTGAACGAGTGCAGGCGCTGCTGCAGGGCTATGGCGAACTGGTCGCCCGCCAGCGGCTGCTGATCCGCGGCATGGATCCCTCGCTGGTGGGGCCGATAGAGCTGCGCCGGGTTGATCTGTCGACCCCGCAGAGCCGCTCGGCGATGATCCTGGCGATGCTGCCCTATCTGCTGATCCTGACCGTCTTCACTGGCGGCATGTATCTGGCGATAGACGCGACCGCCGGCGAGCGCGAGCGCCAGTCGCTGGAGCCGCTGCTGATTAATCCGGTCTCGCGCGCGGCGCTGATGGGCGGGAAGTTCCTGGCCAGTGCGGCCTTCGGCATGGTCTCGCTGGCGCTGGGTCTGACTGCCTTTTCGCTGTTTGCCCAGTTCATTCCGGCCGACCGCATCGGCATCCAGATCAACCTGGGGCCGGCCGAGTGTCTGCGCCTGTTCGCGGTGACCGCACCGCTGGCGGTGCTGGCGGCGGCGGTGCAGACCGGCGTCGCGGCCTTCTCCAAGAGTTATCGCGAGGCCCAGACCTACGTCACCCTGCTGGTATTCCTGCCGGCGATTCCGTCCATCGTGCTGGCGATCAATCCGATCAAGGCCGAAGACTGGATGTACGGGGTGCCGCTGCTGTCGCAGCAGCTGCTGATCGATCACGTGGTGCGCGGCGAGGCGATCGGCGTGGTGCAGCCGCTGATGTCGATCGCGGCCACCCTGCTGGCCGGTGCCCTGGCGGCAGCCTGGACCACCCGGCTGTATCACCGGGAGAGTCTGGCGGTCTCGGCCTAGAGCTACTCATCTGAGCCACAACCTACCCGCCTTGGCCACCAGGGCCTGCGGGTAGGTTGCCGCGAGCAACCGGCGAGCGACTGAGACTGTTATCGTTTTCCCCTCAGCCACTGGCCCGGTGCCTACCCATGTTCGACGCCGCGATTGCCTTGCGCCATCGGCTGCACCAGCGACCCTGTCTGTCCGGCGCCGAAGCGGCCACTGCCGACCAGATCGGGGCCTTCCTGCTTCCGTTGCGCCCCGATCAGCTGATCACCGGTCTGGGCGGGCATGGCCTGGCCGCCGTTTTTGCCGGCGCTGCGCCTGGACCATGCATTCTGCTTCGCTGCGAACTCGACGCGTTGCCTATTCAGGAACTGGGCGGCCAGGGACACTGCTCGCAGATTGCCGGGGTCGGACACCAGTGCGGTCACGACGGGCACATGGCGATCCTGGCCGCAGTCGCGCAATCGCTGGCGCGGCAGCGCCCCCGAAACGGTCGAGTGGTGCTGCTGTTCCAGCCTGCCGAGGAAACCGGCGACGGCGCCGCAGCGGTGGTTGCCGATCCACGCTTTGCGCCGCTGCAGCCCGACTATTGCTTCGCCCTGCACAACGTCCCCGGCTATCCGCTGGGCCAACTGTTGCTGCGAGACGGGCCGTTCAGCTGCGCCTCTCGAGGGATGGCGATCAACCTCCACGGCACGACCGCGCACGCGGCGCAGCCGGAAAGCGGGCTCAGCCCGGCGAGCGCGATGTGCCGGATCATCGCCGAATTGGGCGACCTGCCTGCAGCCGTCCGCGGGGAGGACTCAATCCTGTTCGCCACCGTGGTCGGCGCCAAACTGGGCGAGAAGGCATTTGGTACCGCGCCGGGACAGGCCAGCGTCTGGGCGACCCTGCGCAGCCAGAGCGATGCCGGCATGCAGCGGCTGCTCACCCACGCCGAAGCGCTGGTCAGAGATGCTGCCGACCAGTTCGGCCTGCGCGCCGAAATCGCCTACCAGGATGTCTTTCCGGCGACCGCCAACTCTGACCAGGCGATGGCCATCCTGCGCCGCGCTGCTGGCTCGCAGGCGGTGCTGGAGTTGCCGCAGCCCTTTCGCTGGTCCGAGGATTTCGGCCATTTCACCGCGCGCTTTCCCGGCGCCATGTTCGGCATCGGTGCCGGCGAGCACAGTCCGGACCTGCACAACCCCGACTACGATTTCCCCGACCAGCTGATTCCGATCGCCTCTTCGCTGTTCCTGCAAATCGTCAGTCAGGCGCTGGACACCCCGCCCTGAAGCGGTCCGCGGTCAGCGCGTAGCGATCCAGCGGATCGGGGCATTCGGGCACGCGGACCTGCCCATCGTGGAGCAGGCCCAGCTTCACCAGCACCCGCGCCGAAGCCAGGTTCTGCGCCATCACCAGACCGATGATGCGCTCCAGGCCCAGGACCTCGAAGCCCTGACGCACCAGCGGCCGAGCGCTCTCGGTCGCATAACCCCTGCCCCAGGCCTCGGGAACGAACCGATAGCCAATGTCGACGGCCTCCAGGTCGGCCAGATATTTCAGCCCGCTGAAGCCAATCAGCCGACCACTCTCGCGCTCGATGCACGCCATCCGCCCGAAGCCATGAGCCCGATAGTCAGCCAGCGGCCGAGTCCGCAGCACCTCGCGGGCGCCCTCGATGTCACCCACCGCCGACTCGCCGGTGTAGCGCAGCACCCGAGGGTCGCTCACCAGCGCATGGAAGGCGGGCGCATCGGACAGTTCAAAGGGCCGCAGCAACAGCCGTTCGGTGCTCAGGCTGGCAATGCTCACGGGCTCACCCGACTGTCAGAGATGCGCCAGCATAACCGGTCAAGATTTTTATCTCGGCATCTGACGAAGGCGCTGCTATGGTCTGGCCACCTCTGGCAACCGCAATGAGCAGCCGATGTTCACTCGACTCCTGGCGATTCTGGTTCTGTTCCTCGCGCTTGCGCCAGCCCACGCCGCAACCGTCGTTCAGGCCGGAAAGCTGCTTGATCGCCCCGGCCAGTCCCCGCGCTCGCAGGTCAGCCTGCTGATCGTCGACGGCAAGGTCAGTCAGATCCGGGACGGCTACCTCGAAGGCGCCGCCTTCGACCAGCCGGACGCCACGGTGATCGATCTGCGCGACGCCTTCGTGCTGCCGGGCCTGATCGACAGCCACGTGCATCTAAGCGGTGACAAGGGTGGGGTTGAGCGCGCGCTGGCGGCAGTGGAAGACAGTGTCGCTGACACCGCCTACGAAGCCGCAGTGAATGCACGCAAGACCATCGATGCCGGGTTCACCACGGTGCGCAATCTCGGCGACCGCGACGGCGTGATCCGCGCGCTGCGTGACGCAGTTGCCGAAGGCAAGGTGGTCGGCCCGCGAATTCTGACCGCCAACACCATGATTTCGGCCAGCAGCGGGCACGGCGATCCGACCCTGGGCTATCGCGAGGAGTTGCACGCGGGCCTGGACCGCCAGGGCAATGTCTGCGATGGCGCAGCCGATTGCCGTCGCGCGGTGCGCCAGCAGATCGCCAAGGGCGCTGACGTCATCAAGATGGGTATCACCGGCGGGGTCAACAGCCGGATCAGCGCGGGGCTGGGTGCGCAGATGTTTGAAGACGAGGCCCGCGCCGTGGTCGAAACCGCGCGGCTGTACGGACGCAAGGTGGCGGTGCACGCCCATGGCGCCGACGGGATCAATCTGGCACTGCGCCTGGGCGTGGATTCGATTGAGCACGGCACCCTGCTCGACGATGAGAGTCTGCGCCTGTTTGCGCAGTCGGGCACCTACTATGTGCCAACGCTGTCGACGGTCAACGGCTACAAGGAACGACTGGCGGCCAACCCCGACGCCTATTCCGGCGCAGTGCTGGAGAAGATCCGCTGGCGCATCGACATCACCGGCAAGGCGCTGCTGCGCGCGGTCCCGGCGGGCGTCAAGATCGCCTTCGGCACCGATGCCGGGGTCAGCAAGCACGGCCGCAACGCCGATGAATTCGAGCTGATGGTCAAGTACGGCATGACCCCGGCGACGGCGATCCACGCCGCCACCATCAACGCTGCTGAACTTCTCGGGATGAGCGACCAGATCGGCAGCCTGGAACCCGGCAAGTGGGCCGACCTGATTGCAGTCAAGGGCGACCCGCTCCGCGATGTCACGGTGCTCAAGCAGATGCGGCTGGTGATGAAGGGTGGTCAGGTGATCAGCGCGAACTGACGCGCTGCTCTGACGGGACCTTGCCCGCGTTTCTGGCCGCCATGGGCTGGGAGCGACCATCGCGGCGCGAATGAGCGACAGCGCCAACGCTCAGATCTGGGCAGGAGAAGGGTTTTCCGGCAGCGACCTCAGTGCCCGAATCAGCACAAGGTAGTCCGCTTCCTCTGGTTCGCGACCGGTTTGGATTTGCTTGTCCAGCCGCGCAGCCGCATCGCCGGCCTCAGCGAATCCAAACAATCGCAGGCTGCCGGCCAATCGATGAATGGCCTCGTGCAGATCCTCAGGACGTTCTTTGTCGCGATTGGTCAACAGCTGAAGTTCCTGGGCGTAGCGGTGCAGGAATCGCGTTTGCAAGCGTTCGAGCGCTTCTCGCTCATCCCCGGCCGAGTCGACAACGCGGGGCTCGCCACACCATTTCGCCAGGATCGCGTTGAGCGCGTCGGTGGTGATTGGTTTGGACAGATGGTCGGACATCCCCGCTCGCTCACATTCGCTGATCTGATCCGGCAGCGCCTGAGCGGTCAGCGCAATCACCGGCAGTGTTTTCAGCGCCGGGTTCTCCCGGATCGCGCGCGTGGCGGCCAATCCGTCCATGACCGGCATTCGGACATCCATCAGCACCAGGTCGTAGCTGTAGCGATTCAGAAATTCCAGCGCCTCCTTTCCGTTGCAGGCCAGATCGACAATGTGTCCGCCACTGCCGAGCATGGCCAGCGTCAGCTCCCGGTTGAGTTCTACGTCATCTACTACCAGCAGGCGCAGGC
>JAGRJL010000304.1:0-4286 GCA_020442775.1 Lysobacterales bacterium
GAACGTCTGCTGCAGGTGGTGCGCGCGCCGCACGCCTCGGAAAAAGCTGCGCGAGTTCAGGCGAACGACAATCAGTACGTTTTCAAGGTGTCGATGGACGCGACCAAGGACGAAATCAAGTCTGCGGTTGAAGACTTGTTCAAGGTCAAGGTCGAGGCGGTTCGGGTCCTCACCGTCAAGGGCAAGGCCAAGGCCTTCCGTGGCCGGATGGGTCGTCGCTCCGATTGGCGCAAAGCATATGTCACGTTGATGGCTGGTAACGCGATCAACTTTGGCGGCGAAGGCTAAGGAGAGTCAGCTCATGCCAGTCATCAAGGTTAAGCCTACTTCCCCGGGTCGCCGTGGTTTGGTCAAGGTCGTACATCCGCACCTGCACAAGGGCGGACCGCTGTCGAGCCTGACCGAACAAAAGAGCAACACCGGTGGTCGCAACAACAACGGTCGCATCACCACCCGTCATCGCGGTGGCGGCAGCCGTCAGCACTACCGAATCATCGACTTCAAGCGCAACAAGGATGCGATTCCGTGCAAGGTCGAGCGGATTGAATATGATCCGAACCGCACCGCACATATCGCCCTTGTGCTTTACGCCGATGGCGAGCGTCGCTACATCATTGCGCCCAAGGGTGTGCAGGCAGGCGACGAGTTGCTTTCCGGCCGTGAGTCCCCGATTCGGGTCGGCAACAATCTGCCCCTGCGCAACATTCCGGTCGGCACCCAGCTGTGCTGTGTGGAGATGAAGCCGGGCAAGGGCGCGCAGATCGCACGCAGTGCGGGTGCCTCGGTGCAGCTGGTGGCCCGTGAGGGTGGCTATGCCACGCTGCGCTTGCGCTCCGGCGAAATGCGCAAGGTCCCTGGTGACTGTCGCGCGACCATCGGCGAGGTCAGCAACAGCGAGCACAGCCTGCGTCAGTTGGGCAAGGCGGGTGCGAAGCGCTGGCGCGGTATTCGTCCCACCGTCCGCGGTGTGGTGATGAATCCCGTCGACCATCCGCACGGTGGTGGTGAAGGTAAGTCCGGGCAGGGTAACCCGCATCCGGTTACGCCCTGGGGTGTGCCCACCAAGGGTTACAAGACGCGCAAGAACAAGCGCACCGAGCGCTATATCGTGCGCCGTCGCAAGAGCTGATCAGGAGTTTGTTGAGCCATGCCTCGTTCGCTTAGAAAAGGTCCATTTGTCGATCTTCACCTGGTTAAAAAGGTGGAGGCCACGACGTCTGCAGGGAGCAAGCGGCCCATCAAGACTTGGTCACGCCGGTCGATGGTGATTCCAGAAATGGTGGGACTGACGATTGCCGTGCACAACGGCCGTCAACACGTGCCGGTTCTCATAAACGAGAACATGGTTGGCCACAAGCTGGGTGAATTTGCGCCCACCCGGACGTTCCGCGGTCATATCGCGGACAAGAAAGCCGGGCGGAAGTAAGGAGATGACGATGGAAGCGCGAGCTGTACACCGCGGTGCACGCATCTCACCGCAAAAGGCCCGGTTGGTTGCGGACCAGGTTCGTGGTCTGCAGGTAGGCAAGGCGGCTGATCTGCTGCATTTCAGCCCGAAGAAGGCTGCTCACCTGATCCGCAAGGTGCTGCTCTCGGCCGTGTCCAACGCCGAGAACAATCTGGGCGCCGACGTCGATGAACTGAAGGTCACGACCGTGTTTGTCGATGAGGGTCCGCGGATGAAGCGGATGCACGCTCGGGCCAAGGGTCGGGGCAACCGTATCGTGAAACGTACTGCGCACATCACCGTGGTGGTGGGCGACAACGCCGGGCAGAGCTAAGGAACGATCATGGGTCATAAAGTCAATCCAATCGGCATCCGCCTGGGTATTTCCCGAGACTGGAATTCGAAGTGGTACGCCGACAAGAAGGAATTTCCGGGCTATCTGGCCGCTGACCTGAAGGTGCGCGAGTACCTCAAGGAAAAGCTCAACCAGGCCGGCATCAGCCGGATCCTGATCGAACGTCCGGCCAAGACTGCCCGTATCACCATTCACTCCGCCCGACCGGGCGTGGTGATTGGCAAGAAGGGCGAGGACATTGAGAAGCTGCGCAACGCGGTCTCCGAGTTGATGGGTGTTCCCACTCATATCAACGTCGCGGAGATTCGCAAGCCCGAGCTGGACGCGCAGTTGGTTGCAGAGAGCATCTGCCAGCAGCTGGAGCGTCGCATCATGTTCCGCCGCGCGATGAAGCGCTCGGTCGGCAACGCGATGCGCCTCGGTGCGCTGGGCATCAAGATCAACGTCGGCGGGCGACTGAACGGTGCGGAAATCGCCCGTAGCGAGTGGTACCGCGAAGGCCGTGTCCCGCTGCACACCCTGCGTGCCGACGTCGATTATGGTCTGGCCGAGGCCAAGACCACCTACGGCATCATCGGCGTGAAGGTGTGGATCTACAAAGGCGAAATCTTCGACCTGTATGCCCCGCCGGCGGACAACAAGGGCGAGCGCGAACGCGCTCCGGCGAAGTAGGAGACGATCATGCTGCAGCCCAGTCGTACAAAATTCAGAAAAATGATGAAGGGCCGCAACCGCGGTCTCGCCCAGGTTGCCAATGAGGTGAGCTTTGGCCAGTTTGGCCTGAAGGCCACCGAGCATGGTCAGATCACCGCGCGCCAGATCGAGGCGGCTCGCCGCACCATTTCGCGCTACGTGCGCCGCGGCGGAAAGCTGTGGATTCGGGTGTTTCCCGACAAGCCCATCACCAAAAAGCCCATCGAAGTTCGTATGGGTAAGGGCAAGGGCGCTGTCGAGTATTGGGTTGCGCCAATCCAGCCTGGTCGCATGCTTTATGAAATCGAAGGTGTTGGTGAGGACGTGGCTCGCGAAGCCTTCAAACTCGCCGCTGCCAAGTTGAGCGTCAAATCCATCTTTGTGACCCGGTCGGTGCTGTGATGCATGCTAACGAACTACGTACGAAGTCAGTGAGCGAGCTTGAAGCCCAGCTAGTGGAGCTTCGCCGCGAGCAATTCAACATGCGCATGCAGCGCGCGATGGGGCAGTTCACCCAAACCCATCAAGCCAAGCGTGTGCGCCGCGATATCGCGCGGATCAAGACCGTCCTGGGTGACAAGAATCGGAAGAACGAAGCATGAGCGAGCAGCAGACTCAACCCCGCTCGCTGACCGGACGTGTGATCAGCGACAAGATGCAGAAGACCGTGACTGTGCTCATCGAGCGTCAGGTTCAGCATTCGGTATACGGCAAGTACCTGCGCCGTTCCACCAAGCTGATGGCGCACGACGAAGCCGGAAGCGCAAAGGCTGGCGATTTGGTGCGTATCGTGCCTTGTCGTCCGATGAGCAAGAAGAAGGCCTGGCAAGTAGCGGAAGTGGTCGCTGCAGCCGTGCAAGTCGAAGGGAGCTAAGCCATGATTCAGATGCAAAGCATGCTGATGGCTGCTGACAACAGCGGCGCCAAGAACGTCATGTGCATCAAGGTGCTTGGCGGCTCGAAGCGACGCTACGCGCACATCGGCGACATCATCAAGGTCACCGTCAAGGACGCGATCCCGCGCGGCAAGGTCAAGAAGGGCGAGGTGTATGACGCCGTCGTCGTTCGCACCCGCAAGGGTGTTCGTCGTCCGGACGGCTCGCTGATCCGCTTCGACGGCAATGCAGCGGTGTTGCTCAACAACAAGCTCGAGCCCATCGGTACCCGTATCTTCGGGCCGGTGACCCGCGAGCTGCGTAGCGAACGATTCATGAAGATCGTGTCGCTGGCGCCGGAAGTGCTCTAAGGGGACGTCGATGAATAAGATTCGCAAGGGTGATGACGTGATCGTCCTCACCGGAAAGTGCAAGGGCCAGCGAGGCAGCGTGCTTCGCGTGTCCGCCGATGACCGCGTGTACGTTGAGAACGTGAACATGGTCAAGCGCCACACCAAGGCCGATCCCAACCGCAATCAGCCGGGTGGCATCGTTGAGCGTGAGGCGCCTCTGCACATTTCCAACGTTGCGCTCTACAACAGCGCAGCAAAGAAGGGTGACCGAGTTGGCTTCAAGGTGCTTGAGGATGGCCGCAAGGTTCGAGTTTTCCGTTCCACCGGTGAAGTGGTGGACGCTTAAAGGGTATGACGGCGATGGCTCGCTTGCACGATTTCTACCGTGACACCGTGGTTTCCCAGCTGACCGAAAAGTTCAGCTACGAAAACCCCATGATGGTGCCGCGTCTGACCAAGATCACTTTGAATATGGGTGTTGGTGAGGCTGCTGGCAACAAGAAGCTGCTCGACAGCGCGATTGAAGAGATGACCGCAATTGCCGGACAAAAGCCCGTGACCTG
>JAGRJL010000304.1:4398-5604 GCA_020442775.1 Lysobacterales bacterium
CGCGTTCGTGACTTCCGTGGCCTCAGCCCGAAGTCCTTCGACGGTCGTGGCAACTACAACTTTGGTGTGCGCGAGCAGATCATCTTCCCGGAAATCGATTTCGACCAGGTGGATGCTATTCGCGGCATGGACATCTGCATCGGCACCACGGCCAAGACCGACGCCGAAGCAAAAGCGCTGCTTGAAGCCTTCGGCTTCCCGCTGCGTCACTGATCAAACGCGAACTGACGAGGAATTATTCATGGCCAAGACCTCCATGGTCCTGCGCGATCTCAAGCGCGCCAAGCTCGTTAAGCGCTATGCCGCCAAGCGGGCCGAACTGAAGAAAATCATCAAGAGTTCTGGCGATTACGAAGCGCGCATGGCTGCCCAAGAGGCCCTGCAAAAGCTGCCCCGTGACGCCAGCCCTTCCCGGATGCGTACTCGCTGCGTGCTCTCCGGGCGTCCGCGAGCGGTCTACAAGAAGTTCGGTCTGGGCCGCAACAAGCTGCGCGAAGCCACCATGCGTGGCGACGTTCCTGGCCTGCGCAAGGCCAGCTGGTAAGCATCGGATTAGGAGACTTTCAAGATGAGTATGAGTGATCCGATCGCGGACCTGCTGACCCGCATTCGCAATGCCCAGGCAATGAGCAAGTCCAGCGTGACCATGCCCGCTTCGAAGATGAAGCTGGCCATTGCTGAGGTTCTCAAGAGCGAAGGTTACATCGAGGATGTGATTAGCGTGGATCTGGGAAGCAACAAGCGCGCGATGGAAATCAAATTGAAGTATTTCCAGGGCAAGCCGGTGATTGAGCGACTGCAGCGGGTGAGCCGTCCCGGCCTGCGCCGCTACCGTGGCGTCAGTGAACTTCCGACCGTCCTCGGCGGGCTGGGTGTTGCCATCGTGTCCACCTCCAGTGGGGTGATGACCGACCGGCAGGCCCGCGCAGCCGGTATTGGCGGCGAAGTCGTCTGTTTGGTCGCCTAAGGTACGGAGATAGTCATGTCCAGAGTAGCGAAAGCACCTATCACGCTGCCCAAAGGCGTCGAGGTGAAGATTGATGATGCGCAGGTGGAGATCAAGGGCCCCAAGGGCACTCTTAGCGTCGCCCGCCCGCAGTCGGTCAAGGTCGGTGTAGAGGTCAACGACGGCAATATCCAGGTTCAGGCCGGAGATGCCGCATCGGCCGCGATGGCCGGAACCATGCGCGCCCTGTTGGCGAACAG
>JAGRJL010000304.1:5660-6648 GCA_020442775.1 Lysobacterales bacterium
GCCTCCGCGCAGGGTCGTGATCTCAACCTGACCCTGGGTAAGTCTCACCCGACCGTGTTTACCGCGCCGGATGGGATCACCATTGAAACCCCGACGCAGACCGAAGTGCTGATCAAGGGTTCGGACAAGCAGCTGGTCGGCCAGGTTGCCGCCAAGGTGCGCAGCTTCCGTCCGCCGGAGCCGTACAAGGGCAAGGGCGTGCGCTACAGCGGCGAGAAGATTCAACTGAAGGAAGCGAAGAAGGCCTAAGCCTGCTTCGCAGCGGAGAGCATTAGTGATGGAAAAGAAAATTGCGCGTCAGCGCCGCGCTCGCAAGAGCCGTGCTCACATCAAACAGTTGGGAATGCCGCGCCTGAGCGTTCATCGCACTGATCAGCACCTCTACGCACAGGTCATTGCCGCTGACGGCGGCACCGTTCTGGCTTCTGCCTCGACGGTACAGAAGGATCTGCGCGAGGGGCTGAAGGGCTCCAAGAACAAGGCTGCTGCGAGCGTGATCGGCAAGGCCATTGCGGAGCGCGCACTGGCGGCAGGCGTCGATTCAGTCGCTTTTGACAGGTCCGGGTTCAAGTACCACGGACGTATTCAGGCATTGGCCGATGCTGCTCGCGAGAGCGGGCTGAAGTTCTAAAGCGGTCAGTAGCCGCACGGTATCCGGAGTACTGCGATCCATGAGCAATAACATGAACGAAAACAACGACGGCATGATCGAGAAATTGGTCGCCGTCAACCGCGTCGCCAAGGTTGTCAAGGGTGGTCGCCAGTTTGGCTTCACCGCGCTGACCGTGGTTGGCGACGGCAACGGAAAGGTCGGCTTCGGATACGGCAAGGCCCGTGAGGTACCCGCCGCTATCGCCAAGGCGATGGAAAAGGCGCGTCGCGACATGGTCAAGGTCAATCTGCGCGGTGGCACTCTGTGGCATCCGGTGAAGGCCAACCACGGTGCGGCAAAGGTCTACATGCAGCCGGCCTCTGAAGGTACTGGCGT